>CALATR010001216.1 GCA_937891875.1 uncultured Pseudomonadota bacterium
CTACGTCGACGAGGACCTGGTCATCGTCGACAAGCCCTGCGGAACCCCGTCCCAGAGCACCCGCGACGGGGAGCCCGGCGTCATCGATCGCCTGCTCCGCGGCGGACTCCAGCACGCCTGCCTCGCCCACCGCCTCGACCAGCCGGCCTCGGGCTGCCTCGCCCTGGGGCTCTCCCTGGAGGCGGCCGCCCCCCTGTCCGCCGCCTTCCGGGAGCACCGCGCCAAGCGCGTCTACCACGTCATCCTCGTGGGCGTGCTGGACGCGCCTGTCTCCTGGGATCGGCCGCTGGACGGAAAGCGCGCCCGCACCCACGTGCGCCCGCTGGCCACCCGCTCCGGCTTCACCGCCTGCGAGGTGACCCTGGACACGGGACGCACCCACCAGATCCGCCGCCACGCCGCCATGGCGGGGCTGCCCATCGCGGGGGATCGCCGCCACGGCGGGGACGCCGGACGCGCCTGGCCACGGCTCGCGCTGCACGCAGTCCACCTCACGCTGCCCCACCCCGTCCAGGGCATGCCGGTCGAGGCCCGAGCGCCGCTCCCCGCCGATCTGCGCCAGCTCTCCAGACTCGCTGGAGCGGACGCTTGAGCGGGCCGATACGCCGACGGCCATGCATGGCTCCCTGAGGTAGGGCAGCCCCGGGGACAGCCCGCTGCGCGGCAACCCGACCGGCGGGGTCAGCACCGACTCCACCGTCATCGCGGGCGCCTACCGGGGCAATGGCGGCTGCACCGCCGTCACGTCGACCTGCCCCGACGGTCACGTGGTCGTCGGGTTCAACGGCCGGGCCGGCGCGCTGGTCGACCAGATCGTCCTCGGTCTGCTCGCCGAGTAGCCGGACTCAGGTCCCGCACTCCAGGTGGATGCTGAACGCGCCCTCCTCGGCGTCGCGCCCCTCGACCATGAAGTAGTAGACCTCGCCGGCGTCCGCCGTGATGTTCATGGCGTTGCTGCCGTTCTTTCGCGTGTTCGGGTTCAGCGAATCGCACAGGCGCGCCTCGGACCCGACCGGGCAGTGGTCCAGCGGTCCGACCATCTTGGTGAAGGTCAGGTCCGCGCACGGCGAGGTGAAGGTCACGGTCACGCGCTGGCGGTTCTCCCCGGCCCTGGCCCGCGGGCTCTCGTCGACGATGAAGCGGTAGATCCGCTCGTCCCCGCCGTCGTGGTTCCGCAAGGCGGGCCAGCAGGTGCGCGACTCGTAGAAGTCGGTGTCGTACAGCTTCACGCCACCCTTGGTGTGCCCGACCACGGTCTCGCCGCAGTGGATGTCGGCAGTGACGCAGTCCGGGCCGGCCAGCGGCCCGCCGTCCTTCGTCGAGCAGGTCAGCCGCGACGGCGCGGTCCCCTGCTGCTTCACCTTGGCCTGGGTCGTCGTGGTGGGAGTCGTCGTCGTCGTGTCCGTGCCGCCCTCGGGCCCGGTCGCGGTCGCCCCGGGCTTGTTGATCTCGGGGCCGCGCTCGACGTCCGCCGGCTTCTTCGCGCAGGCTGCAGCCAGCAGCGCGCATGCTGCAAGTCCCAGGATCTTCGTGCTCATCCAGTCACTCCTTGGCCAGGTCTTCCACCAGCGCGACCAGCTCGTCCGAGGTCAGCGGCTTGAAGACGTAGCTGTGCACCAGTGGATTCGCCTCGGCGCGGGACCGGTCGACATGATTCTGCGAAGTCGAGAGCATGACGATGGTCATGTCCGGCCGTGCCTCGAGGTCCATGGCCTGCAGGGCGTCCAGGAACGCCCACCCGTCCATGCGCGGCATGTTGATGTCGAGGAACACCAGGTCGGGAGGACGCTCCGCGGCCTGCAAGCGGGCGAGCGCCTGCTCACCGTCCAGCGCCACGCTGACGCGCTCCACCAGCCCGGACTCCTCGAGCAGCAGCTTGTGGAGGTAGTTGTCGGCGGCCGAGTCGTCGACCAGCAGCACTTCACCGATCATCGGTCAGGTCTCCGAGGGTGACGGTCACCTCGAGCCCGCCAAGGGCGGAGTCGCCGAGGCGGATGCTCCCGCGGTGGCGGTGCGCGATGCGCAGGCACTGGGCGAGGCCGATCCCGGTACCCTCTACCTCGTCCTGGCGATGCAGCCGGCGGAAGATGTGAAAGGCCCGCTCGCGCTGATCTTCCGGGATTCCAACCCCATTGTCGGACACCACCAGCGTGACCTGGGCACCGGCACGGCGCCCGCGCACCTCCACCCGGGGCGGTACGCCGGGTCGATGGTACTTCAGCGCGTTGGACACGAGGTTCTGGACCAGCAGGCGCAGGGGAGTTCGCAGGCCGGACAGGTGAGGGAGGGCGCCCACGTCCACCGTGCCGCCGCTCTGCTCGACCTGGTGGGCCAGATCGGCGACGACTTCCCGGGTGAGTGCGCCCAGGTCGACGTCCTCGACGTCCGCGTCGGCGTTGACCCGGGCGTAGCGCAGGAGCCCCTCGACGGTGGCGTCCATGCGCTCGGCGGCCTTTGTGATGAAGCCCAGCTGCACCAGGCCCTCCTCCCCCAGACGGTCGGCATGCCGGGTCTCGAGCAACCGGGCGAAGCTGCTGACCGTGCGCACCGGCTCCCGGAGGTCGTGGGAGGCAGCGAAGGCGAAGCGCTCGAGCTCGGCGTTGGACCGGCGCAGCTCCTCCTTCCGCAGCCGGATCCGCGCCAGGGAGCGCTCGAAGGCGTCGGACAGCTCGGCGGCCTCGCCGGAGACCCGCTTGGGGGGCGTGAAGGCGGGCCCCTCTTGGACGTCCCGGATGGCCCGAACCAACTCCCGGATCGGCCGGGTGACGCTCCGGGAGGCGAGCACGACGGCGGCCATGGTCGCGAGCACGATGAGCCCGCCCAGGAACAGGCCGTTGCGGAGGGCTGTCCGGTTGACCGCGGTGATGGCGGCGGCGGAGCGACGCCCGACGACGTAGATGTGGCGCTCCTCGTCGAGGTCGATCCGCTCGACAGCGGTGAGCCGATCCGGGCCGACGTGCAGCAGCTCCGCCTGATCGGGCCGGCCGAATCCGAGGAAGGACCAGGCGGACTCGGTCTCGCCGAGCTCGTGCGCGAACGCCTGGCTGGGGTCCGGATGCAGCAGGTACCCGCCGTCCTCGTTCACGACGTAGAGCTCGGCACCACCTCCCTCGGCAACCATCGCGCCGAGCAGGCTGCGCGCATCCACGTTCACCGCCAGCACGCCCAGCGGCTCCCCGGCCGCTGTGCGCACGAGCGTGGTGAGCCGCAGCATGGGTCGGTGGGGGAGCTCGATTTCGGCGTGCTCCCGGTTCAACGTCATGTTCGAGACGCGGATCTCTCCGGGACCAAGCTCGAGGGACGGCCGGAAGTAGGGCTCCGCCGCCTTGTGCTGGAGCGCGTCCTCGGCGACCCGGGCCACCTGTCCGTCTCGCTCCCGGTTCAGACGCACCAGCTCGCGCCCACCGTCTTCGAGGCCGATGAGCCGGACCTGCACGATGTCATGGTCGATCCGCATCACCCCGCGGAACTGAGCGGCGAGCTCGTCCTTCCAGCCGACGTCTTCCGTGCCAAAGGCGCGACGGACCCGATCGACCGCGGTGCTCTCCGCGAGGATGCCCACGTCCGAGCGCAGGTCGCCGATCCGGGCGCCGAGTGCGAGCGCGCGCACCGACGTGTCGAGACGCAGCCGGTCCTGCTCGGTGTTCAGCAGGGCGCGGTTGGTGTTCACGTAGAGCACGGCCACCGGCAGGAGGGCCGCGATCAGGGTGAGCGGCACGATCACCAGCTCCAGGC
>CALATR010001217.1 GCA_937891875.1 uncultured Pseudomonadota bacterium
ACTGGCTCGTCGACGAGGACGTCTGCCCCGCCTGCCGTGGGGCCCGCCTCTCCGCCCCGGTGCGCGCCACCCGGATCGGCGGGATCGGCATCCACCAGCTCACCGAGCGCTCGGTCGACGACGCCCTCGCCGCGATCCAGGCCTGGGACCTCGACGGGGAGCGCGCCGCCATCGCCGCCCGGGCCCGGCTCGAGGCCGAGCGTCGCCTCTCCTTCCTGGTCGATGTCGGCCTCGGCTACCTCTCCCTCGACCGCGCCGCGCGGACGCTCTCCGGCGGCGAGTCCCAGCGGATCCGCCTCGCCAGCCAGCTCGGCAGCCAGCTCACCGGGGTCATGTACGTCCTGGACGAGCCCACCATCGGCCTGCACCCCCGGGACACGGACCGGCTGCTCGGCACGCTCGAGGGCCTGCGCGATCTCGGCAACACCGTGATCGTCGTCGAGCACGACCCGGACACCATCCGCCGGGCCGACCACGTCATCGACCTCGGACCGGCCGCGGGGCGCCACGGCGGCACCCTCCTCGCCGCGGGCACGCCGACCCAGCTCGAGGCGCACCCGGACTCGGTCACCGGGGCCTGGCTCTCCGGTCGCAAGTCGCTGAAGCTGCCGAAGAAGCGCCGCGCCCCCCGCGGACAGGTGGTGCTGAAGGGCGCCCGGGGCAACAACCTCGACGGGCTCGATGTGTCCGTGCCCACCGGCGTCTGGACCGCGGTCACCGGCGTGTCGGGCTCCGGCAAGTCCTCGCTGGTGATGGACACCCTGGCCGAGGCGCTCAAGGTCGAGCTGGGCCAGGACGCCCGCCCGCTCGCCTACGACAGCCTGGACGTGGGGGAGGGCGTCGATCGCCTGGTCCTGGTCGACCAGCAGCCCATCGGCCGCAGCCCGCGCTCCACCCCCGCCACCTACACCAAGGTGTTCGACCACCTGCGCAAGCTCTTCGCGGAGACCCTGGGTGCGCGGGAGCGGGGCTGGAAGGCGTCGCGCTTCTCGTTCAACACGCCGGGCGGACGCTGCGATCACTGCGAGGGTCGGGGCGCCATCCTCGTGGAGATGCACTTCCTCCCGGACGTCTGGGTCGGCTGCCCCACCTGCCGCGGCAAGCGCTTCAACCGGGAGACCCTGTCGGTGCGCTGGAAGGGCCACACCATCGCGGACGTGCTCGCCATGCGCGCGGACGAGGCGGTGGAGGTGTTTCGCAACCACCGCAGCCTGCACCGCAAGCTGAAGGCGCTGGTCGACGTCGGGCTCGGCTACCTCACCCTCGGCCAGCCGGGCACCACCCTGTCCGGCGGGGAGGCCCAGCGGGTCAAGCTCGCGTCCGAGCTCACCAGTCGCAAGGGCCACGCGGTCTACATCCTCGACGAGCCGACGACCGGCCTGCACCTGGCCGACGTCGCCCAGCTGGTCTCGGTGCTCCACGCGCTGGTGAAGAAGGGGCACACCGTGATCACCATCGAGCACCACCTGGACATGCTGCTCCAGGCCGACCACCTGCTGGACCTCGGGCCCGAGGGTGGGGTGGGCGGAGGCCGCATCGTCGGCAGCGGGACACCCGAGCAGGTCGCCGCGCTGGACACGCCGACCGGACGGGCCCTGGCGGTGGAGCTGGAACGCCGCTGATCGGCCGAGAACGCAGGTTTACCTCAACTTGACTCGCGCGTCTGGCGCCTGTCCGAGACTCGGCGGATGGAGGTGCCCATGCGTGTACCATCTCTGGTCCTGCTCCTCGCTGCATGCACCCATCAGGCTGTCGATCCCGTCGAGGACGAGGAGGTGCTCGCCGCCGCCCTCGTCCAGGACGACCTGCACCCGTCGCTGCCCCAGAGCGGGCGCATCGACCTGGGGCCGCCCGAGGCCCACACCCAGGCGTCGAGCGACGCGTTCTTCCCGGAGCTGTCCGCGTACGCGCACCCCAATCACCCCCTCCTGATCCTGGTCGAGGCCCACTGCGAGCCCGACTGTGACCTGGAGATCACCGTCAACGGCCCGGGGGTGGTCCGGCGGGTCATCGCGTCCGACGGCGCCGCTCCGCACCAGCGCGTCGTCGTGCCCGGCCTGCGCCAGAGCTCCCCCTACGAGGTCTCGGTCGTCGCCAACGGCGTGTACGGAGAGCGCTTCGAGCGCAGCTACACGGTCATGACCGGCGCGCTGGACTTCGTGCCTCCGTCCCGGAAGGTGACCACCCCCGGCCCGCTGGGTGGCGTGCTGCTGACCGCCGGCAACTACGAGATCGAGGGCACCAACCAGGCGCTCTACATGGCGATCGACAACGAGGGGTACGTGGTCTGGTTCCACCACTTCCCGTCGATCGCGACCATGCCACCCCAGATCCGCCAGCGGGAGGACGGCACCTTCCTGCTGCTGTCCACCAGCGCGGCCCGGATCGTCGACATCGAAGGCAACATCAAGCAGCGCTTCTGGGAGCGCAACGGCGATGGCACCTGGCACCATGACGCCACCGAGACTCCCGACGGGAACCTGCTCGCGATGGTCGAGGAGGACCTCGACGTCGGCACCGAGGGCGAGCCGCTGGTGCTGATCGGCGACGGCGTGGCCGAGTACAACCGCCACAACCACATCGAGCAGTACTGGAGCTCGGTCGAGACGCTGGACACCGAGCGCTTCCCGGGCCCGCTCGCCCGGATGGAGATCGGCCACCTGCGCGACTGGACCCACGGCAACGCCGTGACCATGCTGCCCGACGGCAAGCGCTACGCGGTGTCCCTCCGCCACCAGAGCCACGTCGTCGTCATCGACCGCGAGACCGCCGAGATCGAGTGGATCCTGGGCGAGGGCGGTGACTTCGACCTGATGGTCGGCACCTGGTTCAACGCCCAGCACGACCCGAGCTTCCTCGACGGCGGCGAGGTGCTGGTCTACGACAACGGCACCGAGCGCCACGACTTCGAAGGCGGTGCCGGCACGCGCGTGGTCAAGTACCGCCTCGACGAGACCACCATGGAGGCCTGGCAGACCTGGTCGTGGGATCTGCCCGTCTACACGCCCTTCGTCGGCGGCGCCCAGGCGCTCGAGCACGGCTCCGTGCTGGTCACCGCGGGCGGCCGCCTCGACGGGGCCGGCAGCTTCTACCTGGTCGGCGAGGGCGGCGAGCTGATGTGGGCGATGAACGTTCGCGGCACCCTGGTGTTCCGCGGGATGCTCACCGACCATCTGTAGGCGAGTAACGCGGCCTTTCGGCGGATCATGCCGGGTCGGCCCTCGGGTCCGCTACTCGTCGAAGGTGATCTCCTCGGTCGGGGCCTCGAAGGACCACACTGGCTCCAGCGCGCCGATCGACGGCGGCGTCGGGGCGTCCTCGACCCGCTCCAGCATGGGCAGCTGGCCGTCCCGCGCCGCGAGCAGCTTGGCGACCGCGGTGCGCGGGTCGAAGGGCTTGGAGATCATGCGGTCCGGGTTGCCCTCGGCCAGGGCAAGCAGCCGGGACGACGTCGGCTCGCCGGACATGAACACGGTGCGGGAGGCGAGGGTGCGGTCGACCCGGTCCAGGGCGAGGAGCACGTCGACCGCGTCCTCCTGGAGCAGGTGCATGTCGCAGAGCACCACGTTGACCGGCTCGCGCTTGGCCAGCGCGCGGGCCTCGCGACTCCCGCTGGTGAGCAGGACC
>CALATR010001218.1 GCA_937891875.1 uncultured Pseudomonadota bacterium
CTCGCCGAGGCGATGGACGACGAGCGGCTCATGATCCACAGCCGCATCCCGGTGTACGACGAGGACGTCGACGACATCGTCGGGATTGTGTTCCGCCGCGACGTGCTGGCGTCGGATGACGATGGGGACACGTCGCTGGGATCGCTCGTGCGGCCGGCGGCGTTCGTCGTGGACTCGGAGCCGGTGGACCGGGTGCTGGAGGTCCTCATCGAGCACCGTCAGCACATGCTGATCGTGATGGACGAGTTCGGCGGGTTTGCCGGGGTCGTCACCCTGGAGGACGTCATGGAGGAGATCCTCGGAAAGGAGATCGTCGATGAGTTCGACCAGGTGGCCGACATGCGGGCGCTCGCGCGAAAGCGCCGGGAAGACGCCCTGGAGCGGCTGAAGAACCAGGGGTGAGCCGGGGCGGCGGGGGGCCTCGCGGAATCCGGTCAGCGCACCGCGACCGGAGGTTCGCTACTGGACTCGCTCGCTGGCGTGACTCCGGAGGGTGCGGAACTCGTCCTGCATGGCCAGCTCGTCGCGGCGCTCGGCGGAGCGCTGGTCGGGGGAAGGGCAGGCTTGGTCGAGCAGGGCCTCTAGGCGCTCGTCCTCGTCGGCGGTGATGTGCAGGAGGTAGCGGCGGATCCGGCCCACGTCCGGCTCGACGACCAGCTGACGGACACCCGGATCGCGCTCGGGGAGGAGTCGGACCGAGGCCACGTCGGACCAGGAGTACGTGGTGTTGTCGACGGTGAGCGCGTGGGCGCCGATCGCGACGAGGTGATTGCCGGGCCGGCGACGGGCGCGGAGAACCCGATCGGCAGGAACAGCAGCAGCGAGACCGCGAGTGGAGCTGTGGACAGGGCGATCCCCCAGGGGACCTCTTCCCATGCGCGTGCGAAGGGATCGGGCGAAGGACGCGGGGGCGGCACCGACAGGGTCACGCCGAAGATGCTGATCGCCGCGGCGGCCGCGATCGGCAGCACGACGGGCCACCACCTACGCAGGAACGTCGTCGGCGGCGGCTCGAACGTGACGGTCTCCTGGTCCATGGTCACCACCTACGGCGGAATCGGAACACCCACCCCCGTCGAGACGCCACCCCCCGGGCCTGGACGTGCACCGCGCGGGCTTCCTCTCGGCTCGCGAACCACGCATGCCAGTCCCGATGCTGGGGACCGAGCTCGGCGAGGAGGGCCTGCAGGCGGGCGGCGTCCCCGGGTTCGGCCAGCAGCCGCACTCGGACCAGGGGGCCGCACTCGGGCTCGAGGATCAGCGTGCAGCGTCCGCGCCGGTCCGAGCGGGTCAATCGTGCGGTGAGGAGCTTCGACCATGGGAATCGGCGGTCGTCGACCTGGATGTGGTGGGCGCCGACCTCGATCGTGTGGGCCCTTGGCCGGCGTCGACCCAGAGCGATCAGCGGCAGCGCCAGCAGCGTGGACGCCGCGAACGGGATCGGCGTCAGCTGGAGCGTCGGCTCGGCCTGCTGCCAGTAGAACCGGTGGGCGATCCGGCGCTGGGCATCTCCGACCAGGGCGATCCGAGCGACGCCGAGAACCGCTTGGCGGGCGCCCTCTCTGGTGGAGATCGTGTCGTCCTGTCGGATCAGGGGAGGCGGGCTCCAGCAGCCGATCGTCAGGCCGCGCCGCGACGGTTCCGGCAGCTCCGGGACGTACAGCAGCGGTGGTGCCTTCGGGATCGCTCGGCTCCCCAGCCGCTCCACGTCGGCCACGCTCCCGCGGCAGTACGGCAGGTGGTCGAGGGCGACCTCGCTCGCGCAGGCGGAGAGTGCGGTCGGCGCGGGCTCGGCGACCGGAGGCAGGATGACCAGCGCCCAGGCCAGGCTCGCCAGCCCACCGAGTGCGGGCCCCGCGAAGGCCCACCACCAGCGCTGGATGAAGGTCGTCGCCGGGACGTCGAAGCACAACGTCTCGTGGTCCATGTCCCCCCCGGTGTCCTCCATGCGGACCCAGGCGGCGGACCCCGGTTCGTCAACCGAGCGTGAACCCCGCTCCGAGCGCCACACCTGCCGCCAACAGCCGCGCGACGATGGGCGTCACCACACTGCCGCCGGACAAGCGGGTCAGCAGGGCGAGCGCCCCGCCGATCACCAGGCCGCTGACCGGGTCGAGCGGGCTCACCACCAGGGCGAAGAGGATCGTCGCGGCGATGGGACCGAGGGTCCGCTGGAGCCAGCCGCGGAAGGTCAGCTCCTGCAGGATCAGGGCGAGCACGCCAACCACGGGCGCCTCGGCCAGGGGCCACAGGCCGAGTCCCTGCCGCGCGAGGAGCAGGTCGAGGGTGGGGTTGCCGGGCTGCACCCAGGTGGTCCAGGCGCCGGTCCAGACGGTCGCGCCGGCCAGTGCGCCAAGAGGCAGGGTCAACGCCCAGCTCCATGCAGGGCGTGGCAGGTGGAGCCCCAGCAGCTCCCCCGGCCGGACGTCGTTGCCGACCCGGACTGCGACGGTGGCTGCCACGCCGAGTGCGGCGGCGGCGAGGCCGGGCCAGGCCAGGAGCTCGCGTCCGACGACCGGATTGCCCGCCGCCACCCACGCCGCCGCCGCGCCCAGGCCGGTCCACCAGGCGAGCAGCACCCAGCCGCTGGTCCAGAGCTCCGTTCCGAGGCGGATCGTCGACATGGAGCGCTGCATGCGCTCGAGGTCGCGGGAGGTGAGCCAGAGCAGCGCGAGGGTGCCCGACAGGGTGATGCCGGCGCCCAGCAGCGGAGCGAGCGGTCCCTCCCAGGTGCCACCGGCCGCGACCAGGGCGCCGCCGAGGGGGATCACGGCGCCCAGCTCGGGGGTGGTGAGGCCGATGAACCACGCCACGATGCCCAGGATCGAGAGCACGGCGGGCAGGACCCGCAGGGACACGGTTGCGCCGCCGACCACGTCCCGCGCCCGACGCACCAGGTAGAGCCCCAGCGCGACGGTGCCCATGGGCACGGTCGGCAGGGCGAGCAGCCACCACCCCGCGTCCATGCGCCCGAACAGCACGGCGAGCAGGGCGGCAGAGGTCGCGGCGACGGTGCCGAAGCCTGCCCAGGCGAGCCACTTGCCGACGACCACCTCGGCGCGGCTGACGGCGGCGGTGAGCAGGGGCTCGAGGGTGTGGCGGGAGCGCTCGCCGGGGATGGACTCGGAGACTGCGCCAGTCAGGATCGACGAGGCGAGGAGCGCGAGCACGAGGGCGCGTCCGGGCACCGGCCAGGGCTCGGCGGGCACGTCGCGGACCACGATCGCCGCGTCACCGGCGTCCAGCACCTCGCGGATGTTCGGCGGCACACCGGCACCTTGCACCACCAGGCGCTCGTCCTCGGCGATGAAGCGGATGCCGCCCTGGGGGACCTGGGCGATGCCCTCCAGGCTGGACACGGCCTCGGGCACGTCGCCGGACACCGCGAGGGCGCCCTGGGGTGGGCCCGGGGCGAAGGACGGCAAGGGTGCGGCGGCGAGGGGGGCCAGCAGGATGGCGGCGATGAACGGCAGCACCCAGCCCCGGCGTCCCCGGAGCTGGGTCGCGAGGTCCCGGCGCGCGATGGCCAGGACCACCCGCGGTCGCAGGCTCAAGCGCTCGCGCTGCGCCACGTGAACACTCCGATCGACAGGGCGGCGAGGACGAACATGCCCAGCAGGGGGACGTAGCCGGACCCTCCCGCGGCGAGGGACGACAGGGGCAGCCAGGCGCCCACCGACGGCAGGGCGTAGCCGAGTCCGAGCAGCCCGGTGGTGAGCGACAGACCCGCGGCGAGGCTGGCGGCGAACCCGCTCTGGATGCCCGCGCGCCCCACGCTCGCGAGGCCGAGGGCGACGGCGGCCCCGGTGGCGGCGACCCCGTGGCGCAGGGTGGCGCCGGCGTCCGGCAGGCCGAGCAGGGAGGCCGTGAGCAGGACGGCCAGGCTGACCCACAGGCCGACGACCAGGGTGGCGGCGGTCCAGCGGGTGAAGCCGTGCACCGCCTTGGGCAACGCCAGGGTCAGCTCGACCTCCAGGGTGCCGTCGTCGCGGTCGCGGGCGATCATGCCGGCACCGAACACCACGCCATAGAGGGCGTAGATCGCCATCAAGAGCGTGGAGATGGTCTGACCCTGGCTGGCGGCCTGGGCGCGTCCGGGCAGGGGCGGCGGCATGGGAGCCCAGCTGGCCTGGCGCGCGGTGCGCAGGGCCTGCTCGGCGACGAGGGCGTCACGACCGCCGGCGGTCCACAGGGTCGTTCCGTCGAGCCCGACGATCGCGGCCCCGTCGCGCACGGCGACCTGCGCGTCGGCCACCTCGACCACCCGCAGTCCGGCCTCGTCCAGCGCCTGCACGGCGGCGGGCTCGAGCGGGGCGGTGGTGGCGACCGCGGGTACGCCCCGTCCGATGGACACGACCGCCAGGGTGGCGAGCAGGGTCGCAGTCGTGAGCACGACCGGGAAGCCCAGCGCGCGGCGGGCCATGCTCTCGCGGACGAGGCGCTGCAGGTGCGATCGCAGCAGGGCGGTGACGGCGCGGATCACGCGTCCTCGCCCAGCAGCGCGACGAAGGCGTCGTCGAGGTCGCGGGTCCCGGCGAGCGCGATGACCTCGGCCAGGGTGCCTTCGGCGATCACGCTGCCCTTGCGCACCATGCCGACCCGGTCCACGACCTTCTCGACCTCGCCCATGATGTGCGACGAGAGCACGACCGCGCGCCCCTCGGCGGCCTGCTCGCGGACGAGGCCCAGCACCTCGCGGCGGCCAGGGACGTCGAGGCCGTCGGTGGGCTCGTCGAGGAGCAGCACCTCGGGAGCGTGCACCAGGGCCCGGGCGAGCACGACCCGGCGCTTCATGCCGGTCGACAGGTCGGAGCAGGGGGTGTCGGCGAAGGAGGCGGCGCCGAGGCGCTCGAGCAGGGCGTCTGCGGTCTTGCGGGGGTTGGCCACGCCCTGGACCTCGGCGAACAGGCGCACCACCTCCCGGGGACGCAGCCGATCGGGCAGGCCCGCTTCTGCAGGGACGAACGCCAGCTTTCCGCGAGCGCCGAGCGGGTCCTTCATGCGGTCCACCCCGCCCACTTCGATGACGCCCTCGTCCGGGTCGAGCAGGGTGGCGATCATGCGCAGGGTGGTGGTCTTGCCGGCGCCGTTGGGGCCGAGCAGGCCGTAGATCTCGCCGCGCTGGACCTGAAAGCTCAGGTGATCGACGGCCGTGACCATGCCGCGACCGGAGTCACGGAAGCGCTTGACCAGGTCACGGACGACGAGCACGGACACCTCTTTGCGGGGGACGGTAGCGGATGCCGACCGCGCGGTCACTTGCGTGGGTCCACCACGGGCGGATCGGCGGCCGGGCCCCCGGCGTCCGACCGGCGGATGCGGATGGGGCCCCGAGCATGGTTCGGATCGACGACGACGCCCTTCTGGGTGATCTCGACCCGACCGTCCGCCACCAGTCGACGGGCGGCCTGACGGGTCCGCTCCATGTGTTCGCGCCAGTCGTCGGGGAACACGGCCCGCGCCGCCTCGGACGGGCAGATGGTGGCCCCGGCGCGACGCTGGTCGAGCAGGCCCAGGATCGCGTGCTCGAGCGCCTCGTCGTCAGGCGTCCTGCGGGCGCTCCTGCAGGCGGCCGAGCAGTAGCGGACCTGGTCCCAGTCGCGCTCCCACTTCTTGCGCCAGGTGATCGTCCGGCCGCAGCGAGCGCAGGGCTTCTCGAGGAGGGGTCGCTTCATGGGTGAGGCGTAGCGCGGGCGAGGAGGCCGACCTCCGCGACCTCGTCCCCGCGCGAGGGCGCCTACAGCCCGCCGCCCCGACCGCCACCACCGCCGGGGCGCATGGGGCCGCCACGGGGGCCGGGGCCGGGCATGCGATCGCGCAGCCGATCGGCGGTCTCGGTCCCCAGGGCATCGTTGAGGGCCGCGTCGAGCGCCTCCCGCTCCTCGCGGAACTTCATGCGCAGCTCGCCGCGGTCGACCTCGCCGGAGCGCATCTGCTCGCGCATGCCGTCCATCTTGGCCCCGAACTGGTCGAGCAGGTCGTGCACCTTGCCGGCGGTCGCGCTGTCGATGCCCTCGTCGTCGAGGAAGGCGTCGATCTCGTCGCGGACCTCGTCGCGGCGCTCGTCCCGGCGGGACTCGAAGTCGGCCCGCAGCTGCTCGCGGGCGCGCTCCATGACGTCGTCGGGCAGCGGCTCGGACGGGTTGGTGGCCCACGATGGAGCTTCACCCTGCACGACGGGCCGGATGACCGGCATGCTGCCACCGAGGCCGCGGGGGGTGACCTGGTCCGGCTCGATGTCGTCGACGGACGCCGACGAGGTGGTGGCGCGGTCGGGCTCCGGGTCGGCGGACACGGTGAGGCCGTCGATGGGCTCGGGCATGGTGGAGGCGCTGGTCCACACGACGACCAGCGCGACGAACAGGACGCCGGACAGCGTGGCGAAGCCGGCGGTAGCGATCTTCCAGGGGTCCATGGACACCTCCGCCCACTTGGACGAGTGAGCGCGTCACATATTGTGCGCGGATGACGAGGTCTGCATCGCGGCTTCAGGTCTGCTTACGAATGCCGGCCGCAGCGCCACCTGGCCCGGCCCACCCACGCGGTGAACGGCAGGTACGGATCCCGGCCGGGATCCCAGCCGACCGCCCGGGCGTGGATGCGCTCATCGAGCACCAGCTCCAGGGTCTCGATGGAGCCAGGGGCGGACGGGGGCTGCTCCGGCGTGCGCAGGTGCAGGCGCAGGACCTCCCGGTCCTGGTCGAAGAACCGGATGTCGGGCACGGTGGGGGAGGCCGCCCGGGTGGGCGACAGGGCGACGCGGTCCCAGGCACCGAAGCGCTCATCCACGTGCTCATCGCAGGCGACGGCGAAGATCGGGAGTGCGGTCGACCAGGGAGAAGCGGCTTCCGAGCAATGGAATCGCAGACGGAGTCGCCGCCGGTCCCGCTCCGTGAGATCATCGAGTGCGGCGTGCAGGTGCAGGACCGCGTTCCACAGCATGGCGCCGACCCCGTGGGCGGCCCAGCAGTCCGGCGAGTCCCGCTTGTGGCGGAAGAAGTCCTGCC
>CALATR010001219.1 GCA_937891875.1 uncultured Pseudomonadota bacterium
GGAAGTGGGCCACGCCGCTCTTGCGGTTGTGGGTGTCGGCGCCGCCGAGGTCCTCCTTGGTGACGACCTCGTGGGTGACGGTCTTGATGACGTCCGGGCCGGTCACGAACATGTAGGAGGTGCCCTCGACCATCGCGATGAAGTCGGTGATCGCCGGGCTGTAGACGGCACCGCCGGCGCACGGGCCGAGGATGCCGCTGATCTGCGGCACCACGCCGCTCGCCAGGGTGTTGCGCAGGAAGATGTCCGCGTAGCCGCCCAGGGAGGCGACCCCTTCCTGGATCCGCGCGCCGCCGGAGTCGTTCAGGCCGATGATGGGTGCGCCGTTTCGCACCGCCAGATCCATGACCTTGCAGATCTTCTTGGCATGGGCGGCGGACAGCGAGCCGCCGAAGACCGTGAAGTCCTGGGCGAACACGTAGACCAGACGCCCGTCGATGCGGCCGTGACCGGTGACCACGCCATCGCCGAGGATCTTCTGGTCCTCCATGCCGAAGTGCGCGCAGTCGTGGGTCACGTAGCGCCCCAGCTCCACGAAGGAGCCTGCGTCCAGCAGCGCATCCACACGCTCCCGGGCCGTGAGCTTCCCGGCGGCGTGCTGCTTGTCGATGCGGGCCTGTCCACCGCCGAGTCGGGCCTCGGCGTCCATGTCGGCAAGCCGCTGGTTGAGGGCGTCGCGCTCCATGTGTCCTCCGTGCAGGCCGCGCCCGTAACCAGTTGTGGGTGGGGGCTTGGCCGAGTATCGTGCGGTGACGTTTCGGAGGCGACGATCATGCGGACACCAGCACTTCTCTCGGCGATCGCACTGCTCACCCTGGGCACGGCCGGGTGCGACAACGGCGGGGAGACAGACACCTCGAACCCCACCGACGACACCGATCCCAGCTACGCGGAGGGCTGCATCTCGGTGTCCAGCGCCAGTCAGGGCTTCGCCAACCTGGACGACGCGCTGCGCGTCGCCACGGACGGCGCCACCATCGAGCTGTGCGAGGACGCGAACGTCGCGATCGTCGTCGACAAGACCCTCACCATCGAGGGCAACGGCGTCGTGCTGACCCCGCCGGTCAACGACATGGCCGTCACCGTCACCGCGGACGGCGCGCTGACCATCCAGAACGTCGAGATCCAGACCACCCGCTCGGGCATCGTCGTCGAGGCAGGTGGAAGCTTGATCGCCGACAACATCGACATCGTCGAGGTGGCCAACTACGGCTTCGACATCCTGGGCACGGCCACCATCAGCAACTCCACCGTGGTTCAGCCGGACTGGGGCGCGTTCCGCGTCGATGGCGGCACCGCCACGATCACCGGGGCCGAGGTCACCAACGCCGGCGCCTTCGGCGTGCTCGCGGACAACGGCGCGGACGTCACGGTGCAGGACTGCAACTTCGGTGGGATCCGCCACGTCGACGCGTCGACCCAGCTCTGGGACATCGACGGGGTCGGCGTGTGGATCGAGGGCGGCTCGTCCGCGACCCTGTCCGGCAACACCATCGTCGGCGCCGAGATCACCGGCGTCAGCGTGGACGGCAGCAGCTCGCTCACCATGGAGGGCGACCGGATCATCGGCGCCGGCGCCACCTTCGCCGGCATCACCGCCCGCACGTCGTCCTTCGAGGCCACCGGCATCGAGATCTCCGACTACCGCGGCTACGGCATCCTGACCCTGGGCCTCACCGCCCCGGCCAACCTGGCCAGCATCACGGTCACGACCGGCCACGACACCAGCAACCCCAACGACGCGATCAACGACCGCCTCGGCAGCGCGGGCGTGTACGCGCTCGAGACCGAGCTCGTCATCAGCGGCACCGAGGAGCTGCCGAGCCTGATCAGCGGCAACAACGGCGCGGGCGTGCTGGTCAGCCCCCAGACCGGCGGCGACACGTCGCAGCTGACGATGTCCTACACGACCGTCACCGACAACGTCGCCCAGGGCATCGCGGTGTACAGCGGCGACGCGGAGCTCGACCACGTCACGATCTCCGAGACCCTCAACGACGACGAGTACTGCATCACGGACACCGGCTACCGCTGCAACATGGCCCTGTCCCTGTGGAGCAGCTCGGCCACCCTGACCGAGTCCAGCGTCACCGACAGCTACGACTGGGGCGTCACCGTCGTCAACGGCGTCTTCTCCGCGACGGGCGGCACCTTCGCACGCAACGAGTCGAACTCGATCTTCGGCCAGGGCGGCAGCATCACCGCCAACGGGGTCACCTTCGCGGAGGGCCGTCAGAACCAGATCACCATGCAGTCGAACGGCTCGGTGCTCATCGACGGCTCGACCTTCCAGGACGGCGACTACACCAACGTCTACATCATCGAGAACGAGGACGGCTCGGTCACCCGCCAGGAGAGCTACTACCAGGCCCGGGAGATCTACGTCAGCGAGTCGGACCTCATCATCCGCAACTCGACCTTCCAGAACGGCCAGCAGGGCATCACCGCGGCCGGCAGCACCACGACCCAGGCCAACGTCACCATCAGCGACACGACCTTCACCGGGTACAACCAGAACGTGGTCTACGGCAGCTCCAACTCCGACGTCACCCTCGAGCGGGTGACCATGGAGGACATCGGACGCAACGCCCTGTACTGCTACAGCTGCGACATGGGCCTGTCCGAGGTGTCCATCAGCGACGTGAACACCTACGACTACCTGTTCGGCTACTACATCGACGACGAGGAGATCTTCGTCTCCGAGAGCCACAACTCCGACAACGCGCTGTACTTCAGCGTAGGCAGCCTCTCGCTCGAGGACGTGAGCATCGAGCAGGTGGACGGCCGCCTGCTGTATGCCACCAACACCACCGTCGAGATGGACGGCGTCACCCTCGAGGACATCACGACCAACCAGGCCGTGACTGCCGCCATGGACATCAGCTGGACCATGCGTACCGGCGCGGACGGCACCGGCGTCGACCCCCAGTCCTACCCCAACGCCGTGCTCAACAACGTCCAGGTCATCGGCCCGGTCGGCGGCTACTTCGACGAGCGCGCCGGCGAGACCTACCCCACCAACGTCATGCGCTTCGCCGGCTGGACCGACTCCACCACCGGCGACCAGGCGGAGGGCGTCATCGAGGTGTACGACATGCAGCTCGGCGCGGGCTCCGGTGACCTCGTGGCCGGCGGAATCTTCGCCACCAACCTGGGCTCCTTCAACATGACCGGCTTCGACATCGCCGGCGTCAACGACTTCGGCCTGCAGCTCGACCAGGTCTCCGGCGCCATCACCGGTACCGGCTTCTCCCGCACCGGCGCGGTCGAGGCCCCCGGCGGCATCCTCATCGACGCGGACCGCGGCACCGCCTCGGCGTCCAGCATCAGCCTGACCGACGTGACCGTCAGCAAGGCCATCGGCGACGGCATCACCGTGAACTCGGGCGAGCACACCTTCTCCGGCGTCACCGTCACCGGAGCCGGCGGCTACGGCGCCACCTGCGTCGACGCGACCTTCGTCACCTGCGACGCCAGCCTCGACGGCGCGCTGGGCGAGACCGACGGCTGCGACGCCTGCATCTCCGTGAAGTGAGGCGGCGGGGCCTCAGGGCCTCGGCCGCCCCGTGA
>CALATR010001220.1 GCA_937891875.1 uncultured Pseudomonadota bacterium
CCGCCTCGACCTCCGCCGTGATCCAGGCGGTCGGCGTGACGCGGGCCGGAGCGGTCCAGACCGCCGCCAGGCCCAGGGGCGTGATCGTCCCCGAGTCCGCTTCCCAGGTCACGGACGTCGGATCACCACCGAACACGCTCTCCGCGAGCACGTAGAGCTCGACCTCCTCTCCGGCGGACACCGCCGTGCGATCGGACAGGACCGGTCCGACCTGCATCAGGGCGCCCTCCGCGCACCCACCCGGATCGGCGACGTCGGGGATCTGGTCACAGTCGTTGTCGACGCGGTCCCCGCAGATCTCGATGGCTCCGGGGTGCACGCTCGGGTCGTCGTCGTCGCAGTCCCGCTGAAGCTCGGTGAAGCCGTCGTGGTCATCGTCGGAGGCGGGCGTGTCCTCGTCGACCAGCCCGTCGCAGTCGTTGTCGCGTCCGTCCCGCCGCTCGTCCTGCCCGGGGAAGGTGGCCGGATCCTGGTCGTCACAGTCGCCCCGCCCCACGGAGATGCCGTCGCCATCGTCGTCCCGAAGTGACGGGTCGACGGTCCGTGGGTCGCAGTCCGTGTCCAGCCCGTCCTCGACCTCGATCGCCAGCGGGTAGACGTCGGGGTTGCTGTCGTCGCAGTCGGCCGGCTCGGTCGTGGTGCCGAAGCCGTCCCCGTCGAGATCATCGGGCTGGGCCTCGGCGCCGATCCGCAGGGCCACGGTCGCCTGGTGGGTCTTGCCGTCCTCGTCCACGAGCTGGACGACCAGCACCTCGGGCGCCGCCTCCAGGTAGAAGTCCGTGGGCACGAGCACGACCGCGCGGCCCTCGGAGTCGGTCTCCACGCTGCAGTCCGCGATCGTGGGCCTGCCGTCTGCCGCTCCCTGGCGCAGGCTCCTCACCTTGCAGTACTGGTCATCCAACGGCAGGCTGCCGTGGTACTCCAGCACCATCTCGAAGGAGGACCCGTACGGGACCCGGCTCCCCGAGGCGGGGGACAGGATCTCGAGCGTCAACGGCTCCGCCGCCGCGGGGTTGGAGACGAACCGGGCCTGACTCACCTGGTCGACGCCGTCCTCGCAGGTGGACGAGAACGACAGCTCGGCCACGCAGTCGATGGGCGTCTCCAGGCCATCCGCGAGGGTCACGACGGCGCCCAGGGCGTCACCGGGGGTGACGAAGGACGGCAGGGTGCGGTCGAGCGAGATGGACACGTCGTCGCAGCCCCGGGTGGTCAGCTCGGTGACCTCGACGATGGCGTCCGAGCCGTTGAACCACCCCACCCGGGCGGTCCGATCCTCGGCTGTCCGGGGCGCGCCGAAGTCGACCTCGCGCGGTGCAGTCAGCTCGCCGTCGCCGCAGGCCATGCCGCGCAGGCCCAGGTCGAAGCGGGGCCGCCGGGGATCGGCATACACGGCAGCGGCGTCGTCGATGAAGGAGCCATCGAAGCGCTTGCCGATGGTCTCCAGGCTCAGGGTGCCCAGGTGTAGGGAGCCCGACTCGGGCGCGTAGGCCACCTGCAGGGTCAACGCACCTCCGGCGGGGATGCGGTACGCCCCGTCCTCCTCGGCCTCGGCCCAGGCCTCGCCGTCGACGACCACGACCGAGAATGGAGCTCCATCCGTCTTGATCGCGCGGACGCCCATGGCCAGATCGCCGGTGTTCCGGAGCACGACCTCCTGCTCGGTCGTCTCACGGAGCCTGGCGCTTCCGACGTCGACCCTCTGAGAGTCGACCTGAAGGCTCGGCACCGCCAGCGGCTCCGCTTCGGGATCCGTTCCCCCACACGATGTCAGCAGCAGACCGAGCGACAGCCCGGTCGTCTTCCATCCGAACATCCCGCACCCCTCGTCAAGCGGATGTCACGGAGGATGGCGTCACCTCGGCCGACCCGCAACGGCTATCCGCATTCGACGCCCGAAGCGGCGTGAAGGAGCCGTCGAGGCCGAGCACACTACATCTGGTGGTACTCGGGACCGTTGCCGCCCTCGGGCGGGACCCAGGTGATGATCTGGTAGGGGTCGCGGATGTCGCAGGTCTTGCAGTGCACGCAGTTGGCGAAGTCCACCTGCATCTCCTCACGACCGGTCGCCTCGTTCTCGACCATGTTGTAGACCTGCGCCGGGCAGAACTTCGTGCACGGGTTGCCGTACTGCTCCTTGCAGGTGGTCGCGCAGATCTCGGTGTCGACGATCTTGAGGTGCGCCGGCTGCTGCTCCTCGTGCACGGTGCCCGACATGTAGACGTCGGTCAGCTTGTCCACGAGGTACTTGCCGTCGAACTCGATGGGGGCGCGGTCCGCCTCGCCGTCCTTCTCGCGCATGTGGGAGAAGTCGGGGTGCATGTCCTTGGTCTCGCCCGGGCCGAAGAGGTACTGCGCGCCGGTCTTGATCAGCCCCGAGAAGAAGCCGTTGTCGAAGTTGGCGTGCATGTTCTTGGAGAACTCCATCTCCTCGCGGATCCACGACGCGTCGACCTTGTCCTTGTAGGCCTTGAGCGTGCCCGCGCTGGCGTCCCCGCTGACCAGTGCCTCGAAGGCGGCTTCTGCGGCGAGCATGCCGCTCTTCATCGACAGGTGGATGCCCTTGACCCGGAGCGGGTTGAGGAAGCTGGCCGAGTCACCGACGATCATGGCGCCGTCGGTGTAGAGCTGCGGAATGGACGACCAGCCGCCGATGGTGACGGCCTTGGCGCCGTACTTGACCACCTTGCCCTCGCCCAGGATCGACTTGATGTGGGGGTGGGTCTTGAGCTGCTGCAGGTAGTTGTGCACGTCCATGTTGGGGTTTCCGCCGTCCAGCGCCGCGAGCACGCCCACGCAGTAGTGGTCGCCCTCCATGGCGTAGAGGAAGAAGCCGCCGAAGGTGTCCTCGGGGATGGGCCAGCCGACGCCGTGGATGACGAGGTTGTCCTTCACGGACCCCGCGGGCATCTCGAGGATCTCCTTGCAACCCAGCTCGTAGACCATCGGGTTGCTGTCCTTGTCCAGCTGGCGGCGCTCGATGAGCTTGCGCGCCAGGTGGCCGCGGGGACCCTCACCCAGGATCGTGACCTGGGCGGGCAGGTCCATGCCGGGCTCGAAGGTGTCCTTGGGCTGGCCGTCGGGGCCGATGCCCTTGTCGCCGGTGCGCACGCCGACGCAGGTCTCGCCGTCCCACAGCAGCTCGGTGCCGGCGAAGCCCGGGAAGATGTTGACGCCCTTCTCTTCTGCGATCTCGGCGAGCCACTTGCAGACCTGGCCCAGCGACGCGATCGGCTTGCCCAGGTTGTTCAGCTCCGGCGGGACCCACGGCGCCTTGATCTTGCCGGTGGGCGAGCGCAGGTAGATGAACTCGTCGGTGTCGCAGTAGCGGGCGGCGGGGAAGCCGCGCTCCTTGTAGTCGGGGATGGCCTCGGCCAGCGCCTTCGGGTCGATGACCGCGCCGGACAGCTGGTGCGCGCCCACCTCGGAGCCCTTCTCCAGGACCGCGATCATCGGCTCGTCCAGGACCTCGCCCTGCTTCTCACCGCTCTGCACGGCTTCGTTGTGGGCTTCGATGAGGTTCATGAGGTGGATCGAGCCGAGCAGGCAGGCCGGACCCGCGCCCACGAACAGGACGTCGACCGGCATCTCCTCGCGTTCCATGCAGCCTCCCAAGGCGCTGACTGTGCAGGCAGCGCGCGTAACACATGGGCGGCCGGTCGCAGGCGCGATCCGCCACGTGGGCGACGGGCGGCCCCGGCGTGCTAGCCGCGAGCCATGGCGCGCAAGCACTGGATGTTCGTGACGGTGGCGTTGGGCACCCTGGCGATGGACCAGGGGAGCAAGGCGTGGATCCGTACGCTGGACCTCGGCAGCGAGCTGACCTGGATCCCGGGCCTGCTGACGACGGTGCACGTCGAGAATCCGGGCGGCGTCCTGGGCGTGCTCGGCAGCCTGCCCGTGGGTGCCAAGATCGGCATCTTCGGCTTTGCCGGCGTCGGCATGGCGGCGATCAGCTGGCTGTGGCTGCGCCGGTCGCCTCCGGAGGCGCTGGTCGGACCGGCCGCCCTGGGTCTGCTCATCGGTGGAGCGCTCGGAAACGGCCTCGATCGTGCACTTCGGGGCACCGTGACCGATTTCCTGGTCGTGGGCAGCGCCCTGTTCGACCCCCTCTTCGCGCGGCTGCCGTGGACCGACACCACGCCCGCGTTCAACCTCGCCGACGGCTTCCTGGGCGTCGGCATCGTGCTCTTGTGCCTGCTCGCCGCCAGATCCCTGTGGCTGGGCCAGGCCGAGGCGGAGGCCGCGTGAACCTCGCGTACCTGTGCTCCAAGAACGTGCTCCCCAACGATCCGACCCGTCGACAAGACGCCTGGGAGGCCGATCACCAGTGGGAGGTCCTCCGCTCGGCCTGCGCGGACCGGGAGCTTGTCCTGCACCCGGTGGCCTGGGACGACCCCGCCTGGGACGCCAAGGACTTCGACGCCGTCGTGGTGGGGCCGACCTGGGACTACATCCGCGAGCCGGACGCGTTCCTGGCGCGTCTGGACGGGGCGGCCAAGGCGGCCCCCGTGTTCAATGACGCCGAACTGATCCGCTGGAACGCCGACAAACGCTACCTGGACGAGCTCGAGGCGGAGGGCGTGCCGACGGTGCCGACCCACTGGGAGGACGTCGTCGACCAGGCGGCGCTCGACCGGGCATTCGAGGCGTTCGAGACCGAAGAGCTGGTGGTCAAGCCGGTCGTGGGTGCGGGCGCCGAGGGCCAGTACAAGGTGCGCCGCGGCGATCCGGTCCCGGTGATGCGCGGCGCGTCCATGGTGCAGCCCTACCTGCGCAGCATCGAGCAGACCGGCGAGCTCTC
>CALATR010001221.1 GCA_937891875.1 uncultured Pseudomonadota bacterium
CCTGCCGTAGCCAGTTCGGCTACCTCGCGAAGATGATCGACGAGCTCCACACCGAGCGCCCCGACCTGCCCATCCACGCCCTCGCCGTCAACGAGGACGGCCTGCAGAGCGGCCTGAACGACCTGTGCCAGGTCTCCGATCTGACCGTGTTGCAGGACGACGACGTCGCCCGGGTGTGGGAGCGCTGGGACGCCTCCTGGCGCGACGTGGTCATCCTCGGCCGGGACAACGCGCCCTACGCGACCTTCAGCCTGTCGTCCCACACCCTGACCGACCCTGACGACTATGCCGCGTTGAAGGCGCTGTTCATCGAGGCGGCGGAGGCGGGGGAGTAGCGCGGCGACCCCCGCTCGTCGCCCGTTCCCCCGGTCTGCGCGTCGGCCGCTCGCCAGTCCGCTCGCCAGTCCGCTCGCGGTGTGTTCAGTCGCGGCCGGTTGCCCGGGCAAGTCGGTCGTTTTGCACTCGTGACCCCCCCTCACCACCGCCCGAGATCCACCTCCGCCGCCTCGACGATCCGCCGGGCGTCGTCGCGGTCCATCCCGTCGGCGGCCACCTCGGTGAGCAGGTCGCGCGCCTTGTCCAGCTCGTCCACGTCGGCGTACGCCCAGGCCAGACGGTAGCGCGCGTACAGCGCCTCGACGCCGACCGCTCCGGCGTTCACGGCCTTGCCGTAGGCGAGGATGGCCTTGTAGGCGTTGTCGTCTGCGTACGCGTCGCCGATGAGGCGGTAGGCGCGGGGCGCGAACTCGGACTCGGGGAAGCGCTTGACCACCTGGACCCACGCCTGCAGCGCCTCGTCGGGGTGGCCGCGGTGGCGCTGGGCCTCGCCCAGGAAGAACGTCGCCTGGTCGAGTCGGGCGTATGTCGGGTGGTCGGACAGGATGCGCTGGTAGAGCGCGACGGCGGTCTGCAGGTGCTCGTCCGCGGCTCCGTCACCCTGGGACTTCAGGTGGGCACCCGCCTGCACGTGCAGGTCGGCCAGGCGCAGGAACATCTCGGCGGCGCGCGGGCCGTCCACACCGCCCTTGGAGAGCAGCTCTTCCAGCAACCGGATCGACTGCAGGCGCTTCTGCTGCGCCAGGCGCGCGTACTCGGCGGAGGGCTGCTCCTGGATGTCCGCCCACGCGAGCGGACGGGTCCGTCCCAGGTGTCGCAGCAGCCGCTCGGCCTCGGCCCAGACAGAAGGATCGAGCCTGCTTGTCGACGCTGGGACGGCGACCTCCACCTCACCGCACGCGGTCCCGATCCGCAGCGCGGTCTCGGGCACGACCAGCTCGACGCTGCGGGCGTCGGCGACGTAGGAGGCGATGGGCTCGCGGCACACGGTCGAGGGGTGGGGGTTGCCGTCGAGACAGCCCTGCACGCCGGCCCACACCCGGGACAGGCGCCCGCGCTGGGGGGCGGCGGCCTGGGCGATGGCCTGCTCCCGGATCGCGTCGACCTCGGCCTGCGCCTCACGCTCGCACGCCTGCGGGTCCGTGCGCTTCGGTCGTCCGGCCGAGGCGGGCGGGAGGAGCAGTGCGAGCGCGAGCCAGATCATCGAGTCTCCGGTTGCAGACGTTCAGAGTCCATCGGGGCAGGTTGGTTCACGCTTCGCCCACGCCGCCCCCCGCTCGCCCGGAGCCTGTCATGACCGACGAGACCGCCATCTGGACCGCCATCGACCGCGCCAACGCCGCGTGGACCCAGGGGCGTCCGCGTGACGTCGGTGCGCTCTATCACGCCGACGCCGTGCACATCGCGCCGGGGATCGCGACCCGGCTGCAGGGCCGCGGACCCATGGTCGAGTCCTACGAGGTCTACGACGCCGCCGCCCGGACCGAGCACTTCGAGGTCGTGCGCCGGGACCTCACCGTGCGCGGAGACACCGCGATTGCGACCTACGTCTTCCACGTCGTCTACACCATCGAGGGGGAGCGCTACGACGAGCACGGCCAGGAGATCATGGTGCTCGAGCGCGCCCCCGACGCCGAGCTGGGCTGGCTCGCGGTCTGGCGCCACCAGGTGGCGCTGCCTGAGGCGGGGACCAGCCTCGCGGGTTCGGCGTAATGTCCCGTTAGAGACCAGCACCTGCCCGCTTCCTACTCCGGACATGGACCCCATGCCCGGAGCCTCCGATGAAGCGCCGCCAGCGACGTGCCTCTTCCGCGACGCGTGCCACCCGTGAGCAGCCAGCTCGGCGGGTCGGACCCGCCGGCCCCGGTGCAGCCGGACCTGGTGCGCTGGGCGGCCGCGACGAAGACGGCGGACTCTTCGAGCAGGACCCTCGCGAGCCCGGCGTGCTCGAGGCCTTCGCGGCGAGCATGCCGCGCGGTCGACGCATGGGGGCGGACGGTCGGCGGGTCGGCGGCGCCATGGGCCTCGACGGTGCGGACGCCGAGATCCACGACGATGCCTACGGCGAGGATGTCGCTGACTGGATGGACGCCGAGGCGGTGACGGTGGGCCGGAGCATTTTCTTCGCGCCTGGCGCCTACGATCCGGGCAGCGAGGACGGCGACGATCTGCTCGCCGAGGAGCTGTTCCACACGGTCCAGGGCGGCGGCAGCGGGATCTCCGACGCGTCCGATCCCGATGAGAAGATCGCGCGGGATGCGGCGTCCAAGGCGGGACATGCGCTCCACGGCGATGGTCCGCGGGAGGTCTCACGCCGACCGGCGGGCTTCGGTGCCCTCGGCGGAGGCGTGCGCGCGCGCCGGCGGGGGCGGAGCGAGCGGAAGGAGCGGCGGGACGACCGCCAGGAGGCGCGCAAGGATCAGCGGGAGGAGCAGGCCGAGGAGCGCGCCCATGCCCGCGAGCAGAAGGCCGCCGCGCCGCCGAAGAAGCCCGTCGCCGCGAAGCCGAAGCCGAAGCCGAAGCCGAAGCCGAA
>CALATR010001222.1 GCA_937891875.1 uncultured Pseudomonadota bacterium
CCACCGACGGCGGCGGCTGGACCCGGCTGACCGGACCCGTCATCCGCGAGGCCGGCTGGGGCGAGTTCCGCCATGAGGACGGGCCGGCCGGGTCGTGGATCGGCGAGTGGATCAACGACGAGCGGTTCAAGATGGAGCCGGTGAGGATTCGAGAAACGAACTGCGACACGGTGGTGGTGAGGCACCGGGTGGTGCTGCCGTTCAGCTTCGACGCGTGGAGCGGGGAGTGGAAGGCGGATGCGGAGGGGGATGATACGGTGGCGGCGGACTGGGGAACCGGGCTTCAGCCGGGGATCTCGGAGAGCCCTCCATGTGATGGGGCGGTAAAGTTCGGCGCGGCGACCCAGGCAGATCTCAAGGCAGGGTCGGAATGGGGCAGAGGGTATGGCGGAGCAAAGTCGGTGGACTGGCCCGCCGCCACGACTTCTCGAGCTGTGAACGTCTTTTCCTGGGAAATCAACGGCATCTCCCAGACCCCGCTCGACGGCACGACCCGCTCGGTGATCGAGGTCTACGACATCGACATCTGGGTGCGCTGAGCGCCGACCAACCCTCCACCGGCGTGCTACCCACCTCCGCTCTGGAGGTCCGATGCCGACGGTCTGGGTCGATGCGGATGCCTGCCCCCGGGCGGTGAAGGACGTGCTCTTTCGTGCTTCGGCGCGCACGGGCCTGCCGGTGGTGCTGGTCGCCAACCGGGCGCTGCGGGTGCCGGACCAGGGCAACGTGAGCGCGGTGCAGGTGCGGGACGGGTTCGACGTCGCGGACGAGTGGATCGCCGAGCGGGCCGAGGAGGGGGACCTGGTGGTGACCGGGGACATCCCGCTCGAGGTCGCCGTCCTGGAGAAGGGGGCCGCAGTCCTGGAGTTTCGCGGAGACATGGTGTCGCTGTCGGCGGCGCGGTCGAAGCTGGCGGTGAAGGATCTGCTCGATGATCTGCGCCAGGCGGGCGAGATCGGGGGCGGCCCCCCGGCGTGGAACGCCCGGGACACCAAGCGCTTCGCCGGCTCGCTCGACCGCTGGCTGGAGACCCTCCGCAAGCGCTGAGCGTTCGTCAGTTCCGACCGCCCGCTGGCTCCCAGATGGGGGCGGCGGTCGCCCGGGCGGCAGAGCGCCTGCGCTTGAACCTGCGCAGGGAGATGACGCCGAGCCGCACCTGATCGGCGGTGCAGCGTGGGGTGTAGCTGTAGAACTGGCCGACGAGCGGCACGGGCGGGCCGATCCGGGCGTGCCCCCGGCGCTTGTCGTGGCCCCAGCGGTTGAACAGGCCCGACCGGAAGCGGAAGCGATCGCCGTCCACGTCGACATCCACCGATCCACCGCCGGTGAACTCGACCGAGCTGCCGCGCAGCCGGGCCAGGGCGCCGCGTCCTCCGAAGGCGCTGCGCAGGTACGCGGTCTCGCCGCGGACCTCGACGAAGAGGAACGCCGGCCCCAGCGGGTGGATCTCGCAGGGGTCGCGGAGCACCGCCTCGTCCGTCCGATCGCTGTCGAGCAGGGCCTCGGGCGGGTCGAGCTCGAGCTCGCTGGGGTCGAGCTGGTAGGTGTCGTCGAGCAGGTCCACGGGGGTCGGATCGCCGGGTGCAACGAGCCAGCGCTCGACCCAGGGCTCGGGGTCGGCCGGACGCTCGGATGGGAGCACGGGGGCGAGCTCGGCGGCGAGATCAGGCGCCAGCAACCTCCCGTTTGCCGCGGCAACCTCGTCGATCTGGCCGCGCAGGGCCGACGACGCGATGGCGCAGGTGAGGAAGGCTCGGCCCAGGGCGACCCGGTCGGCGTCGCAGCGTCCGGCACGGCACGCCTCGATGAGCGCCAGCGCGGCGCGCTCGTCTGCCGCCAGGGCGTCCACGTCGACGGGCAGGGGCGCCTCGGCGGTCGCAGCATCGTCGGTCGGCGCGGGGTCGGCGTCCGGGTCCGCGGGAGCGTCGGTCGCAGCATCGGCGGTCGGCGCGGGGACGGCGTCCGGGTCCGCGGGAGCGTCGGTCGCGGCATCATCGGGAGGCGCGGGGACGGCGTCGGCCTCCGACCGTTCGGTCGCAGCACCGCCCGCGGACTCCACCACCTCCGACCCATCCACCGCGCTCGCCGCCCCGGTGGCCAGCAACAGCAGCAACAGCGGGATCACGGCGTCCCCCCTGCGTTCAGGGCCGCCAGGCGCAGGCGGGTCACCAGGGACACCGCCTCCCGAGACGCCGCGGGATCGTCGATGAGCTCGGCGACCTCGTCCACGCTGAAGGCGCCGGTCGGCAGGAGGCGCACGCCGCTCGCGACGTCGGGCGCGGCCAGCACGGTCAGCTCGTCGCCGGGGGACAGGGAGGACAGGACCCGGCCGTCGCGGTGCTCGAGGGCGACCTCCCCGTCGGACACGCGCAGCACGGCCACGTCGACCCCGGCGGCGGCGACGAAGACCGTGCCCAGCGGCCGCGCCCGCACCGGCAGCCCGGCCCAGGCGACCGTGCCCACCCCCGGCTCGTGGGTCGCGTCGTGCACGTAGGTCAGGAGCCCGCGGGACAGCACCGCCTCGCCGTCCGCCACCACCACCGCGGTGCCGGCGTGCTCGATGAGGCCAGGCAGCGCGCTCGGCGGGCGCTCGACCCTCGGGGACTCCTCGACGTCCGGCGCCGGATCCGGCTCGACCGCCTCGACCTCCGCGAC
>CALATR010001223.1 GCA_937891875.1 uncultured Pseudomonadota bacterium
CCGGCAGCCCACCGAACAATGCGGACGCAGCGATCATCATCTCCCAGCGGCACCTGCCAATGATGGAGCAGGCCATCGAGACGGCCTTCGCGGGGTGGCCGCAGCGCGCTCCAGGCCTCACGCCCGCCGAGTTCCAGACGCTCCTCAATGCGTGCCTACTCCCCAAGTTCAGGCTGTACCGCCCCATCGGACCTGACATCACCAAGACCGCAGACCGCCTGCTCGAGCTGACAGAGACGCAGGCGCAGGTCTTTGAGGGCCTCTACGCCGAGGACCGTGTGCTCGTTGAGGGTGTGGCAGGGTCCGGGAAGACGCTCCTCGCCCTCCACCGCGCGCTGGCCTTCGCGCGGGACGGCCGGCGCACACTGCTTGTCTGCTACAACAAGGCACTGGCGGAGTGGCTCAGAGCGCAGGTCGACGACGACCCCAGCACCGCGTCGTTCCGCGACGCCCTCTCCATCCGGCACTTCCACGGTCTCGCGCGCGAGCTCGCCGACGCCGCAGGGCTCCCCTTCGCGCCCGCGTCGGGCGGTCCCAGGACGGACCACTTCTGGAACCACGAGGCCCGGGAGCTCCTTGGCGAGGCGATGCTGACCCTCGACATGGAGCAACGCGCAACCTATTTCGACGCCATCGTGGTCGACGAAGCACAGGACTTCTTCGAGAGCTGGTGGTACGCGCTCACACAGGACCTCCTCACGACACCCAGCGGGCCCCTGTACGCCTTCATCGATCCCAACCAGTCCCTCCGAGGGGAGGTTCACTGGCCCAACGTCGAGTTCAACTCGCGGTTCAAGCTGACCATCAACTGTCGGAACACGCGCAAGATCGCCGCCGCGAGCGCATCCGTGCTGGACCTGGCGACCCGCCCGTTTCTCCGCGCCCCGGCTGGAGGGGCGCCGCGTGTCCTCCGTGCGTCATCGAGTACGCACCAGAAGGGCTTGGTTCTCCAGGAGCTGCGCACCCTCCTCCAGCGCGAGGGCCTCTCACCGAGCCAGATCGCCGTGATTGGGCCCGCGGCGATGGAGAACGGTAGCCTCAAGGGCGCCTCTGACGTCGATGGCACCCCGCTCGTCGCGTCTCCCGAGGAGTGGCGTCGCGGGGCCGGCATCCTCGTGACGACCGCCCGCACGTTCAAGGGGCTGGAGGCCGATGTGGTGCTCCTCTACGACCTCGGCGGGTTTGGCCCCCTGTTCAAGAAAGAGGATCTCTACGTCGCCTGCACTCGCGCAAAGGTACACCTCATCGCTGTCGTCCACGGCGAACAGTGCCGGCAGGTCATCGACGGCGCGGTGGCAGCCTCGGAGGCTCAGCAATGACCTTGGAGACCCTCACTCCTGCGGACCTCGCCCGCGAGTTGAAGTACGTGGACGCGGGCGGCGAGCTTCGGCTCTCCGCCGTCGCGTCGCTGTTGCGAGAGGCGATGCTGCGTTGGGGCCTCTCGCCCCGGCGCTCTGTCCTGAAGCACGCGCGAGACCAACTCGCCGCCACCGAGCTGCCTACAGAGCAGGTTGCGGACGTCCTTGATCGGCTCGTGCACATGGGTGAGTGCGCCGAAGTGACCATTGGGCATGAGCGCTACGTTGCCCCAGCGGAGCGCCGGTGGATCCGTGTCGGCGGTGGTGACGCGGTCCTGCTGGGCCCTGTCCTTCCTCCACCAGAGACGCCGCTGGTTCCGGGCTTGCCAGGCGGGCACCTCGCACAGCGAGTTCGATTGGAGAGCGAGGACGGGATTGAGCTGGAGAGCCGAGGTGTGAGGCAGGTGTCTGTGGCGGAGTGGCTCCAGCCACTCGGGTTTGAGCGGCACGCTACGCGACGCCAGGGCGGACCGATCCGGCTGGACCAGTTCGACTTGGTTGCGTTCTGGGATCAGCTCTCGCAGGCTGTTTCAAAGGAAGGCCTCACACTCGGTCCTGACGCCGAGCTTCGGGTCGTCGCTGGCGAGCCGGGCATGTTCTTCGGTGGCCTCCGCGCGCCGGCCCCCGAGGGTCGGTGGACAGACTCGCCCCCCGAGGGGATCTGGTGTGGATACCGGCGGGGGCATGGAGAGGGGCGCTGGCTGCCCGCGCTGATCTCGGTAGACGAGGGGCGTCGGCGCGCGCTCGATCTCTTCGACGACGATGAGTGGCGCTGGGCGTTGTTGGGGCGCTCATTCGCGCTTGGCCCGCGAGAGGTGGCTCAAAGGACCGAGTCAGAGTACCGAGTGACCTGGCCGCTCCCGGCTCAGCTCAGGGCGGCGATGGACATCGTTGGCGTCCCGACGGGGGCCTGGAGGTGGCAGGTCGCGGAGGACGCGCCGGATCCGCTCGCCTTGGTCATGTGAGTCGTCGAGCTCGGATCACTCCGACGAAGCGCTCCCGTGGCGGTAGCCGCATTGCAGCCTCCGCGCTCCCAGCGAGCCACGCTCGGCGCTGCTCCCAGTAGATCGCGGTCATGTCGCTGACATCGGCGGCCTCGTCCCGCAGATTGGTCGCGCGAGTGATCTGGGCCCTGTTGCCACGCTCCTCCGCATCCGCCACGGCTGCCTCAGCCCGCTCGAGGTCGCGCCGAGCGAGCGCGATAGCGTCGCGAGCCTCTTCCTTGAGCACTGCCAGGCGGCAGTCGAGCTCCTGCTCGAACGCGGGAAGGAGATGACTCCATGCGTCTGCGCCACTAGGATCGTCCGCGCGGACTTCGTCGAGGTGACGCGTTGCGACTTCGATGATGCGCTCGTCGGTGAGCTCAGTTGACCGGGGCACGCCCTCCCGGCCGTGCGCCATCGGATCCACCAGCGCCGAGAACGCCGCTGCTGACAAGGGGGTCCTCCCTTCGCGCACCAGGTTCCAGGCGGCCGTCGCCACCACGGCGGGTAGGCATGCACGCAGCCACCTCACATCTGCTTCGATGGCGCAAGTCGCCGCAATGGTGAAGGGAGACACCATCGCCTGGAGGCGGTCGAGGGGGACTCGAGTCACCCCGGCGGCGACCGCATGGACGACATCCTCCAGCAGTCGGGACGAGACCAGCACCTGCGCCGCGTCCACGACGGCGAGTCGAGCCAGGAACACCCCAGGCTCCGTGTGTCTCCACAGCGCGTGCTCCTCGAAGAAGGAGACGTCGAGCGCCACCGCCTCGGGCGGCGTCCTCGCCCACTCGTCGATGAGCTCGTCATGGAGGGCATCCCCGTAGTTGGCAAACCGGAGGGGCCGGCGGACGCGATCCCTGTCCAGCTCTAGCGTGACCTCTCGCCGCGGTGGGCTCGCGATGTCTCCACGCCTGGTGAGAAACGCGTGGGCATTCTTGGGGCTTCGGTCGTGAGCCGGGTCTGCTCCGAAGGTGAACACCACCTGCGCAGTCACCGGCTTGTGCCCATACATGCCACGCTCGCCGAACCGGTACCATAGCGACCGATAGCGGGTCCCCGTCTCCGGATCCTTGTTGGTCCTGACGTGGTAGTCGCCGGCCCTCGACAGGAGCTTGAAGAGCGGCTCGACAGCGCGGTCCCACGATGTCGGGCCCGTCCATTCGGGCTCCCGGTCCGCCCCGAGGCACGGCGTGACTGGCGGTAGCGCGTCCAACCACGCCCGCTGCCGCTTCGCCCAAGCTGCGTCCCATGGGAGCGCCGGGCGTAGAGTGGAGTTCAACTCTTCGATCTCGTCTTCAGCGGCCATTGAAGCCGCGCGCTCCTCAAGGTCCGACCAGCTGACTTCATCAGGCCGCAGGGCCGCGTTCTCGATGAGGTCCGCGACCTCACTGAGGTGCGTACCGTCCAGGTTGACGCTTCGCTCAAACACATGGAACCGTTGCAGGACGGTGACGACCTTCTCGTCGACCAGGCCGCGCTGAGCGATCGTGTAGACATCCACCGACTTGGCACCGCCGTCCTCCGCGAACGCGGCGACGTTGCCGATCCGGTCGAGCCTGCCGATCCACTGCTCAACCTCCTCCGGTTTCCATGGGACGCTGTAGAGCACGAGCACCCGCGCACACTGCAGGTTGAGCCCTACCTGTGCGGCCTCGGGTGCGAACAACACATGGGCATCCCCTCGCTGGAACGCGTCGAGGTTCTCGCTCGTCTCGTTCCCGTACCCGCCGAGGTCCTCAACAGCGTCCGTCGTCATGCCCTGACGAACTCGCGCGGCGATCAGCGGCACACGTCGGTCGATTGGGCCGACCTCTGGGAGGCGCGCACGGACTAGATCGAAGAGGTAGTCGACGGTGAGGTTGTCCTGTGCTGCCACCAACACTCGATCTTCAAGCGAGCGCGCCCAGACGCTCGCGAGTAGGTCGACGAGCGCATCCGCCCGAGAGTCGCCGTTGCTCCTGTGGACCAGCGGTTTCACGCGCTCGAGGAGTCCGTCGCGCTCGTGTCCCCGCCGACGAAAGAAGTCGACCCGCTGCTCAAGCGATGGGGGGCTCAGGATGACCCGCTTCGCGAGGAGAACCGGATCGAACCGAGCTGTCAGATCGTCCAGATGGTCGAAGTAGCGCCACATTAAGGATTGACGGTCCGCCTCCACACCGAGGGGCTCAACGATGATGGGGCGATGTTGCCGTCGCGGGAGCACGCCGCCGTAGTCAATCCGGCGCGTGCGGATCACTCTGCGGTACGCACACTCCGCCATCGCGGTCGCGCGCATGGTGTCAGCTGTCGCTGTCGCGGCCGCCTGCCGGTCGCGCTCCAACAGGAGCTCCACTACTCTCTCGGCGGCCCACACGGGCCATCGTGACAGGTCGTCGGTCGCGAGGAGCTCGTTTGCTTGACCGTCGGGGGACTGTGCGACCTCCCACCTCGCCCCGGCCGTCCTCTCTGGTTCAAGTAGCGCGAACAGCTGGCTGTGCCTCTCGGGCCTCTGGAAAGAGGGTGTCGCTGTGAGGATGAGCACATGCTCGAAGGCACTCGCAACACGGACGATCCGATCCTGGAGGTCAGTCCGGAGGCGATGGAGCTCGTCGACAATCAACACTTGGTACTGGCTAGGGTCGATGTCCGTCAGCGCCAACGAAGGGGCGGCTCCATCGGAGGCGCGCCGCAGCTGGTCTTCCCAGGCGAGGCGGACGAACTGGCCTTCCCCAGCGCCGCCATCGCTGTCGTAGGGAGCGGTGTGCGCGCGAGCCATCAGCTCGTCGCGCCACTGTGGGACCAACCGATCGGGCACGACGACGAGCGCTCTCAGATCGCGTCTCTGCCGGCGGAGCGCGTTGAGGACCATCAAGGCCTGGACCGTCTTCCCGAGCCCCACTTCGTCCGCGAGGAGGTGACGGACACGCACGTCCGTCAGCACCCGGTGCACATTCGCGATCTGGTGAGTGTACACGTTGGCGGCGACTCCTAGGGCGGGCGCCAAAGGGGTTCGGATCTCCTCGAGCTGCCGGCGGCGAGCTTGGAGGTGGACACAGAGATCGGCATAGAGGTTCCGGCTCACACCGCACCTCGACGAGCCTGACGTGCCTTCAACGCCAGGAAGCGCACCGCCCGAGCCATCGTCCGCTCCGAGCACAGCGGCGAGAGGGCTCCACGCCAGTCCATGTCGAGGGCCATCTCGGGCTCAACCCACAGCGCGTAGGCGGCGCGCAAGACGTCTCGCGAAGGGGGCCGGCCCGAGAACGCGGCTCGCGATGCCTTGGCCCACCCATCCAACTCGTCGGCTACGTCGTCGACACTCATGCTCGCGACATCCAACGCCATGAGGCGCTGCGCCCCGTCCGAGGGGAGGAGGAGCTCCGCCAAGTCCCGCAGTTCGATCACGTCGCTCACCGCATGGAATGCGGCGTCCCAGGACTCCGGGTCGTCTCCCGGATCGGCCTCTTCCAGGGAATCGGCGAGCGCAACGTTGCCCATGGACGCTCGATATTGGGCCGCAAGGGCCTCGTAGGCATCGGCGAAAGCCTGGTCGAACCCGGCGTAGTCGTCTCCAGTCAGGTCCGACGGCGGGCGAACCCGTGCCCACAGCCCCGGGTACGCACGGCGGATTCGATCGACCGCCAAGGCGACGACACGGGGTCGCACGACGGCCTCCTCGTCTTCTGGGAGGTCGAGATACTCGTCTCTGCCGAGCCCGTGCTCCCTGCAGGCGTCCTCAAGGAGTGACCACGCGTCACGACGAGACAACCTGGTCTCCAGTGCGGCCCACTTCTCACCACAGCAGAGCTCCGCAACCCAGGTGTCGATCTCCTGCGCAACTTGGCTCCTACGTAGGTCGCCGATCACCGTCCGCGTCTCCGCGAGCACCCACCGGAGGTACGCCTCGAGTAGATCCTCGACGCCGACCCCAGCGCCACGACCACGCACCCGACGTGCCAATCGCGGCTTCTTGAGGCTAGGTAGCGCCAAGGACGTCCGTGGGGGCGCCAGACACAACGTCGCGAAGGGAGCTGACGAACCGAACTCCAAAGGATCGAGCCCGATGGGAGCGAGGAGGTACGCATCGGAACCCGCGTCGATCTCGGCGGGGGGATGGGTTGGGGTGTGCATCGCGACCAGCCCGTAGTCCACCGCGCCGCCCTCACTTTGGAGTGAGGGCGCGTCCCCGAGCACCCACCAACACGGTCGAACGACCCGGGAAAGCTCCAACGACATGGAGGCGAGGTGCCCGACCCGCACATGCAGAGTCACCGTCCCCGCCGTAGCCAACGCTCCCCGCACCTCGTCGTCGCTCAAGATGCTGTGAAACACCGGGTGCGCGGCCGACACGACCTGTGGTGTCGAGCCGAGGGGCCCTGCGGCGCTGAATTCGCGCGCTCCCGCGGTCACGGTGGCCACAACGCGCAGCCCATCAAGCGGCGCGGCTGACTCCACCTCAAGGCTCAACCGCCCGCTCAAGAGCGCCTGCACGGTACGGTCCTCTGACCGTAGGGCCAACCGGACGGCTGGTTCGAGGGGCGGTATCGTTGAGAGGCCGAAGTAGGCGTAGTCGCGCGATGTGGTCTCATTCGCGACCTTCAGCCGTTGGGCCCCCTCCCGCACCGGGACACGAACGAGGTCCGACCGTCCCACGGTCGTGGTGTGGCCTTCCACGTCAAAGAAGACCTCTCCTCCGTCTGGAACGCGGAGGGGTGCAAACACTCGCACATCTCCAACCAGGAACGTTGGTGTCCCGCCTCCAACCTGTACGGACGGCGCACCAGCGAATCTCACCGAAACTCCGAACCGAACCCCATACCCGAGCCGTCCTAGCGTTCGAGCACCCTCGGCAGTCCTGGGGTCGACATCCAAACATCGGAGTCCACCCTCAATCTCGCGAGCAGCAGTCAGCCCCAAGAGTGCGGCAGATTGCGGTCGCATGACGACGCAGTAGCGCCGATGTCCCGTGATGGAGGTGCCAAAAACCTGACGAGCGATCTCGCCATCGCTGCTGACCGCGAAGAGCATGGGGAGCTCAATCGAGAGGTCAAACGCATGCAGGGTCGCTGCGTCAAGCGGGTCCAGCCCCAGGTCTTCCAGGCCTGGGAACAGCTCAGAGTCGCGGTCGGGTACTGCGGCGAGTTTCAAAGCAAACGGGAGGCCGGACAGGATCTGGTCACTCGGCACTCTCGCCGTCACGCCCCATAGCCGCGGCGCGTACCGCCTCCTGCGTAGAGCGATGCGCAGCCGACCAGCGACCTCGCCCTCGATGCCGCCGAACATCGCCTCAACCTGCCAGCCGGCCAATGTGCGGCGAAGGCGGAGCGTTCCGCGCGTCCTCGGCACGTCCAGGTCTCGGGACTCGCCTCGGCGGATCACCCGCAGCGACCGCTGGAGTTGCCTGGCGACAGCGACCCCTCGGCGGGCCGCTGCGTCGGCTCGGAGGGCCTCAGAGAGCCGAGATACCACCGCCTGGCTCAGCCCATGTGGCGCGTCATCCAGCACCGAACGGACCACAGCGACCACCAACTCCTCGTCTTCCAAGAGCGTCGCGAAGCGCGCCGTTGGGTAGGGGGCCGCGACTCGAACGGCCCGGTAGAGGGAATCATCGTCAGCGTCGGCGACGGACTCACGGAGGTTCGCGAGAGTCGACGCGAGCGCCCGGTGAAACTCCAATGGCAAGAGCGCGTGCACGATGGGCCACGCAATGATGTGAAAGGCCTGCGCCCATGGGGTCGCCTGGGGCCTAGCGCCTCGAAAACGTGCGGCCGCATTGCTGAACAGTTCCTTGATCCGGTGGCGCTCCACTCCACCAATCGCCCGGCCGAGATCGGACTCCAACAACGGCCAGAAGTCGGTCCCCGCGCCGAGGTAGCGGTACCCAACCTCCGACGCGGCGACCAGCAGCGGGAGGTCATGGGCGCTCCACCACGGGTCCGACAGGCCCCTTTCTTGCAGGCTGGACCTCACACCGTCTACGAGCGCGGCGAGCTCCTCATTGGTGAGGCCGTGCTCGAGGAAGAAGACCGGGCCCGTGCGGCCGTCTCGGAGGTTGCTGAACCGCGCCGCGAGTTGGCTCTGGAGGTCCGTCATCACCGAGGGCCTACCACGGCCGCTTCGTCTGTGACACCACGTCGCCTCGGGCACGGGTCAGCGAGGATGGCAGGGCAGGTGCCGCAGGCGGTTGGCTCCAACAGGCTACAGTCCCTCCTGCAGGCGCGCCGGTTGCTCTCGCTCATGAACATGTAGAGCCCCTGCTGCACGACTCGCGGATTGTAGCACTCGAGACCCGGCATGATGCGGTCCAATCGCACGCTCCGAGCAAGGTCCTGAATGAACGTTCGCCGCGCTCGGTACGTCTTCGAACCGCTGTAGCCAATGGCAGCCAGGAACAGATCGACGTTGCTGTCGATGACTACGAAGTGGCTCGCGTCAACGCCATCTGCCCACGGAGCCAGGTCCCCACTCAGCGCCTCGTTCGTTACCGCAGACAAGAACATCGCCGCGATCTTCTCGCTGATCCTCCAGGCTCGAGACACCGCGCCCTCGAGCTCGACCGCACGGGCCGTGCGATCGTCAGTTCGTGCCCAGATCGACTCTCGGAGGGCGGGGAGATCCGCAACACCGTTTGCGCGCAACATCAGCGCTACGGAGGTTGGCATCTTTCCGAAGTGGCCGTAGCGCTTGAGGAGCTCGGTGTGACGTTTGAGAACACAGGGGCTCGCTGGTTTTTGGCCGCAAGTTCCCCGCTTCGTAACGCCGCACTTGGCGAGATCGCATCGACTCAAGAGGGCGTCCAAGGTGTGAGCGTGCTCGCACCCGCTGTCGGCGAGGTTCAACAGCCGCGCTGCGTCTGTCATCTCGCGCGCGTCGCTGGCACCGATGCCGTTCAGCACGCGCATGATCTGTAGGTCGGACCTCCGCTGGAACATCGTCATCGTTACGAGCAGGCGGAATAGCGCCTCCGGCTTCCCCGCCTTCAGGTCACTTCGGTCCACGGCGAACTCACCCACGCGATCGCGTCGACAGAACATCTCGGCGACCCCGACGTCATCGGGGGTGCCGTAGTAGGACCGGAGGTACCACGCCGTAACAGCGGTGGTGGTGGCTACCTGTTGCGCGGTGGGCCTCGTTATCTGTGCCGCCAACGGTCCGCTCCGGGATCAGTATGCGAACTCGTCGAAGAGCGCAGGCTGGTCCTCGTCAGCCACAGGAGGACGGACGCAGGCACCATGCATCAGGTACCGCCCGTCCCGGACGGTCGTGTGTCGGCCAACCTCGCGCAGGACCTCGTCCGACTCAATACGCTTTGAGAGCCACCGCTCCATCCACCAACTCGCGATCTGCTGTGTGCCGTGCGACGGCCGTTCCAGCGGGAACAGGTACTCCGGCTGGTCATCCATCCCGAGGAGATACTCGCGGAGATTGCGGGCGAGCGGAATCCCGTAGACGATGCGCGACCTGCCGTGTTGGAGGAGGGCGTCGGCCGGGAAGTTCAAACGGTCCAAGCCGTCGCGGATCTTGCGGAGCTTTGGGCTCACCCCTTCGCCGAAGATGCTGTTGACCCGCTGCCCGTTGCTCGACTGCTGCACCAGCGTCACCAGCGAATCGACTGTGCTGGTAGTGAATTGCGACGTGCCGTATGCCTCCGAGCGGCCGAGCTGAAGGTACTCGATGCGCTCTCCGGGGGCGCCGCCGACACGCTCTGCGGGCATTCGAAGGCGGTTGTACTGGCTTGAGCCAACGCCGTAAAGCGAGGTGGTGCCGAGAAAGACAAGCTCAGATGGCCGGACGATCGGTCTACCAGCCATGGCCGACGCGATCTCGCTCTCCTGCTCGACGTACTTGCGCCGGTAGGCGTCGACGATCTCGGGGCTGGCGGCCAACATGGAGACCAGCTTGCCGCCCAGGATGGGACTGTAGGGAGCGACAGCGCCGCACACGATGATGTCGGCCATTGCGATGCCTACCCGATCGGCCTTTGCCTTTCGAAGCACCTTCCGCACCATTCGGTCGCCGTCGGTACTGGCGAGCAGCTCCACCACACCGTCGAGGTCGGGCTCTCCCGGGAGGTGCCGCTGAAGCACCATCCGAGACCTCAGCATGTCCGCCAGCGTGAGCGCTCGCTTGCTCTTGTAGAGGTGTGACTCGGCTCTCTCTCGCCAGTGGTCCGCGGCGTCACCTACGCGACTGCGTCTCAGGTCGCGCTTCATCTCGGGTGAGCTGACGAAGCGGTGGTGCTTCTCCCGCTGCTCCTCACCATAGGTGACGAGGCGGTTGACGACATCCGGCGTCGGCGCGTGGATGGCTCCCACGCTCAGCAGGTCCTCCTCGTAGAGGTCCGCGACGTAGATCTCGCTGATGGCGGTGTCTATGGTCTTTCGCAGCCATCGCGCGAGGTCCACGGAGGGTGACTCCCTGACGAACTCCATGAACGCGTCGGGGTGCCACCCGATCCAGGCGTCCCGCTCGCGGATCTGAACGATTGGGCTCCCCAGAGCGCCGATGCCGATCACCGGGTGATTCGGCCGCGCTCTGTCGCGCACCAGGAACGCCATCGAACGCCCGGGCGTGCTCACATACTGGTTCGTCCAAGTGTGTCGGAAGTACCGCCAGACATCCTGGAGCTTCAGGTTCGTGTGGACGCATCGCTCGTCCGCGTCGACGAGTTGGAGGTAAGGGTCTACCACCTCCCGAAGCGCGGCGACGCGGGCTGCGCGCGGAGTTGCCCGCACCTCCCGGAGCGACGCGGCGAGCTCTCTCCCGTCACGGAGCAGGGCGTAGATCGGGAGCTGGCGCCCCTTGCGGCTTGTCACGCTATCGATGAACCTGCGGGTAGCTGCTTCTCTCAGCTGCTCATCGCGCTTGACCAGCTCTTGCCTCCGGATTCGGGCCTTCTCCTGGCCGGGGTCTAGGCGTTGGCCATCGGGGCGCTGGACCTCCACTTCACCGGACGGGTTGACTCGCACTAGCCAGCGCTGCCGCGCCAGATCCGTCAGAACTGAGAGCGCCGCAACAGCCTTCGTCGTCTGATCGTCCTGGGGCACCGCATTTCGCAGCTCCTCCAGCGCGCCGTCGATCTCTGCGTCGTCGGCGTCGCGTTCCAGGAGGGCGGCGAGGGTCCGAGCGTGCTCGCGGAACAGATCACGGACCCCGCTCCGCTCTGGAAGTGGGGGAGCGAGAACCACCCAGCTGTTTCGGGCCTGTCGGGTCATCCTTCACCTTGCCAGGAACGTCGCGAGCGTGTCGCTCCAGTCTGCGCGAAGCTGCTCCGCGACCTTCAACGCTTCCGTGCCATCGAGTAGCGCCTCGGCCCTAGCGGCCGCCAGAAGAAGGAGGTCGATACTTGTGCGCATCGCGACATCTCGCGGCTCGTCTGACTCGATCAGCTGCTTGTACACCAGCTTGTAGAACTGATGATCGGGGTTCAGGACGAGGACCAAGCGGCCCTCATCGCGAGCGTAGTTGAAGAAGCACGTGTCCTTGAGGGACTTGGGTACGATGCGGTACTCCACGCCATCCGGGGCGCCGTCCCCCGAATCTCTCGGTGTGGAGAGGTCTTTCTTCAAGGACTCGAGGACAGGCTTGTCCCTCGGTCTCGGCTTCGTCGGGAGGGGAGTCAGCAGGCTGTCCTTCTCCGCGGCTCGCCCTTCGGAGGAGGACAGGCGCTCGGCGACCTTCACGCTGAGGTGAGCCTTCCGTGCCCTCGAGTTGAGTGCCCGGGCGGTGTTCTCCATGTCGGTGGAGAGCGCCTCCACGACGTGCGCGCTCGGGCGGATCTGCTGCTTGGTGTGCGTGATCCCGAAGGCTTCGTCCAGGACCGGATCAAACTGGATCTCGCACCGCCACCAGTCGTCGTAGTTCTCGCGCCGCTTCCCGCTAAGGAAGAACCAGCCGTAGTCGACCTCCCGTCCCCCGCGAACGATGGACACGCCCGCCCCCTTGGCGATGCCTCGCTCACGCTTGAGCTTGTTCGGCAGCTTGGACCACTCGTTGACCGGAAGCTCGGAGAAGGTCACGCGTACGATGCCCGTGACGGAGGCGTCTCCAGGCGCGGCCGGGATCTCCCGCTCAAACGAGGCGTACTCGGTCGCACCGTTGAATCGAGCGTCGGGGTGAAGGAAGAGGGGGTCGATCGGCTGCACGGGGTCGCCGTTCACCGTGATCTTGACCCCGCCCCACAGGAAGTGCCGGAACCGGCGCCCTAGGGACAGCAAGAGCTTGCGCACGAGGGTCGAGATCCGGCGATTGTCCAACCGATCGCAGCGCGACCAGGTGACCGCCGTCCCCGACGCTGAGCCGTTGATGAACGATGGGCGCACCACCTCTTCGGGCCGCGGCACCTCGGTCATCACCCCGGCCGCGATCTCGTCCAGGTCCAGGTATGACCGCAGCACGTCGCTCCGCTCCGGGCCCCACGTGTGGACCGTCACTCGCTGCGCCTGGCTCAGAGAGCTGTTGGGCAGGCCCATTCCGTATCGGCCAAGGCCCACGCGATCGTTGAAGCGCGTGCTCCCGCCGAACCTCAGGGCCGTCCGGAGAGTGCGCGAGTCCATACCCGACCCGTCGTCGATCACCTTGAGCACGATCGGGTGCTCTTCATCCTCACTTGCGGTGATCCGCACGTGGATCGCCGTCGCGCCGGCTTGGAGTGAGTTGTCAACCAGCTCCGCTACCGCGCTGGAGGTCCCCTTGTAGCCAGAGTCACGTGTTGCCTGGATGAACTTGTCGACTGCTACGATCGAGAAGTCCTGCTCTGAAGAGCCGATCATGTGACTACTCCTGTTCCTGATGGGACCGATGAGAGTGGGGCCTGCTCCTGAAGAGGTCCGGCTGCGTCCGAGCGGCGAGGTACTGCTGCGCATTTCGCACCACCCACTCCTTCAACGAGCTCCCGTCCGCGGCGAGCGCAGCGTGAAGGTCCCGCTTGAGCGCGGGGTCGATGTCGACAACCAGTCGCCCGGACTTGTGGTTTACAGCCAAGTGAACCTCGGGGCAGGGAGGTTACTCATGTTACATAACATCCGGCCGGGGTCAACCCTGGGCGCGTGTCCATTGTCTGGACGCGGGCCGCGGTCAGATTCTGACCGCACGAGTTGCGCACTGAACATATGAGCAGTATTGCTAGCCGCTGGCCTTCTCTCCTGGAGGACTCGATGCCGCACTACTCACTCAGCACGTTCCTGCGTCAGACGCCCCGTCCGCTCCTCCGGGAGTACCTCGACCGCCTGGGTCTCCTCGCTGACCTCGATCTCGACGCGCTCCGGCGCACCCAGACCGAGCCCATAATCGAGGCGATCGAGGCCCTGTCCGACGCGCAGCGCGCCCGCGTCGACGCCGACTTCCGCGATGTCTTCGCGCTGGCCGACCGCGTGGGCACGCAGATCCTCGTCGAGCAGGTCGAGGCCCTCGGGCTGCCCCTCGCAGACGAGCTCGGCGCGATGGAGAACCACTACCACCGAGCCATGTGGCTGTTCCTCAACCCGGACCACGCCGGCATCGACCTCTTCCAGCAGTGCCTCGCCCTCGCCGGCATGCGCGGTCTGTCGTTCACCAAGGCCCGTCGCCGCAAGAACCTCCCCCGCGTGGTTCCGCGCTTCGACGCGGACACCCTCGCCGAGATGGCCGCCGGCCTCCGTCGCGTCTACCGGAAGCAGGGGCGCGGTCGCTACTGCACCGTCGAGCACTACTTCCGGCCGAACCCCGACCGGCACTGCTTCTTCGCCTACCCGGAGGACTACTCCACCTCCGAGCTCCAGTACGACCAGGGCGAGCTGGCCCGGCGCACCCGGCGGTCGGTGTTCAACGTCGTCTACGTGTTCCGTCCCGACGAGGGCATCCTCGAGATCAGCGCCCCGGGCAACCGCAAGGAGATCACGATGGTGCAGGAGGTGTTCTGCCGCACCGCGCTCGGTCTCGACGGCATCCCGCCCGACAGCGACGGAGCCTGCTGGCGCCTGAACGGCCTCAAGCGCCTCGACTTCTCGTTCCCCACCGAGCCGGCGGACGGGATCGCCAGCGTCGAGCTCGTGTCGCTGCGCCTGCACCCGATGGACACCCCGCGTAGGCGCGTCACGGTCGAGCAGGACCTGGCCTCCGGTGAGCCGCTGCACGACTGGCTGAACCGCGTCGTCGACTCAACCCAGGTGCCGCTGCACATGCTCGACGTCGACCAGGCTCGCATCCGGGTGGTGTGGGACGCGCAGGACGGCAAGCGCCCGCCCACGGCGACCTTCACCCTTGGAATGCCCGACAGCCTCTCGCTGAAGGATGACCCGAAGCACCTGACGCTCAAGCGCTACCTGAAGGCGTGGCAGATCGCGCCGTGACCGAGGTGCTCGCGCAGCTCCTCGCGCGCCTCGACCAGCACGGCTCAGTGACGGTCCGTTCCCACGAGCTGGGTCGGTGGCCTGCCGGCGTACGCGGCGGCCTGGTTCGCCATGGCCTGCTCGTGCGCCACACCAACGAGACCGGGCTCGTGTGCGACGGTTGCGAGGAGGGCTGCTGGGTTGTCCCGGAGCGGTTCCGCCGTCACGACGGCGACGAGGTCCTCCTCACTGCCTGCACGGGCCGGAACCCCGAGGTCCACGGGACCGTGACCTTCCCGCTGTCGCGTCTGGAGGCCTGGCGTTTCTCCCCCAAAGGGCTGGCGCAGGTGCTCGCGACCGCGCTCGAGCTGCGCGGTCGCGTCGAGGAGATCGAGGGTGGCTGGCTGTGGTCCCTCGGCGCGGGTCATGTCGCTGGGGCCGGGCGGCTCGTGTTCTTCGCGACCTCCCTCGTGGGTGAGGGGACGGACGGGCGCGCGGATCGCCTGCTGGGGCGCATCGGGAACCGCGCTGCCCTGGTGCTCGTGCCGACGCGGACCGCGCCAGTCGGCACCGTGCCCGTCGTCGCCCTCGATGGGCTCGTCGCGATGGACGGTGACGGGCTGGTCCTGGACCGTGAGCTCGTCGCGCTCTCCCTGCCGTCGCCTGGGCCGATGATGGTGCACGACGCACCACCGCCGTCGTTCCGGGCTCGCCCCGACACCGGGTGGAGCCAGGTGAAGATCTGGTTCGTCGACGGCGACACGGTCCGCATCGTGCTCCCCGACAGGCCTCCGCGGAGCTTCACGGCCGCCGAGATCGGGCTGACCAACGCCCGCAGCCGCGACCGCCGCCGGACGAAGGGCTGGTCCATCCTCGAGGCTCTCTGCGAGGGCCATGGCACCTGCTCGCGCCACGTCGCCGGCGTCGCCTCCTACGACGCCTTCAAGGTCCAGGTCTCCCAGCTCGGGAAGGTGCTCCGCGAGTTCGTGGGCATCGACGAGAGCCCGTTCCATCCGACCAGCCGCAAGGACGGGCTGCGCTCGGTCTTCGAGGCGGGCCCGCTGCCCGAGCCCGACCTCTATGTCGGTGAGGACCAGTGGTGAGCGTGAGCCTCACGCGAGAGGAGAGAAACGAACCCAACATTTTCTCGGCGCAGGAAGCCAGTCGGAACGCGGGCTCTCGCCCTCCATTCCCGAGCCGCGACCGTCGCTCCGTAAGTTCTTGCGCAACCGGGTCGGAAGGCACCCCGCCAGGGCCTTCCTGGAGCCCGGATGCCCAGGACCACCCCCTCGAAGACCCGACGACGACCGGCGCCGCGCCCGAAGGTGCGTGTGCCCGACCACGGCATCGTCGGCGACTGCCCCGCCGTCCGCGCCATGCTGCGTGAGCTCCGGCGCTACGCCCCGACGTCGCTGCCTGCCCTGGTCTTGGGCGAGACCGGCACCGGCAAGGAGCTCGTCGCTCGGGAGCTGCACCGCGGTAGCGGCCGGCGGGGGCGGTTCGTGGCCGTGAGCTGCCCCAACCTGCCCGCGAACCTCGTCGAGTCCGAGCTCTTCGGGCACCGCCGCGGTGCGTTCACGGGAGCCAGCGACAACCGCATCGGGGCGTTCGAGGAGGCCGACGGCGGCACGCTCTTCCTCGACGAGATCGGGGAGATGCCCCTGGAGGTGCAGGCCAAGGTGCTGCGCGTGCTCCAGGAGGGCGTCATCCGCCGGCTCGGCGAGGGGCGCGAGGTTCGCGTGGATGTGCGGGTCGTGGCGGCGACCTGGCGGGACCTGCGCACGCTCGTCGCCGAGGGGCGGTTCCGCGAGGACCTCTACAACCGCCTGGCATACTGCGAGGTGACGCTGCCGCCGCTCCGGGAACGCGGGCACGACGTGGTGCTCCTGGCTCGGGCGCTGATGGTGCGCGCTCGCGAGAAGCACGGCTTGCCCCGGCGGGCGCTTGGGCAGGACGCCGAGGGCGTGCTGCGGGCCTACGCGTGGCCGGGCAACGTGCGCGAGCTCGAGCGCACCCTGTACCGGGCGCTCGCAACGGGGACCGGTAGGGCGCTGCGTGGTGATGACCTGCGGCGGGCGCTCGGAGGCGCGCTCGAGGCGGAGCCCGAGACGGAGGAGGTGCCGACGGTGCTCGGCGTGCTCGAGCAGCGGGGTGAGATGCGCGCCGGCGACCTTCGGGCGGCGCTCGGGGTGTCGAAGTCGACGCTCGGGCGCCTCGTGGCGCCGCTGATCGCGGAAGGGCGCGTGGTGCGCGAGGGGGCCGGCGTGGCGACGAACTACAGGCTCGTGGTCCATCGTCCGGGCGCGCCCAGGCCCGACGACCGCTGGGGGACGGCGCTCGGGCTCGCCCGCGAGGAGGGGCGTGTCAGCCGTGGGCGGCTGGCGGCGGAGCTCGGCGTGTCGGAGCGCACGGCGCTGCGTGTGCTCGCGGCGATGGTCGAGGCCGGGGTGCTTGTCGAGGACGGCGGGCGCGGGCGTGGGGCGGGGTACCTGGCTTGCTGCTCGTAGCCCTACTTCAACAGGGTGAGCTGCGCCTGGGCTTCGGCGGCGTCGGGGGCGACGTTGACCTCGACCTCGATACCGCCAGCGTCGACGAGCCTTGCCCGCGTGACGTTCCGGGCTTCTTCGCAGGTGTCCGTTCCGGCGAAGCGACGTCCTGCGCCGATGGCGGCCGCACCTGTGCTGCCGCTCCCCATGAAGGGGTCGATCACCAGTTCGCCTGGTTGAGTGCTCTGGAGCACGAGTGTCTCCGCGACCGATACGGGCTTCTCCGTCGGATACCCGCGATACACGCGCTTCGCGGTCAGGATGTCCGGGACGCCGAGGTTGTTGAGCTTTCTCTTACCCTTTTCGAAGAAGAGGATGAACTCGTAGCGGGCGCGGTAGTGGTAGCCCATCCCGATCGCCACCTTGTCCCAGACCAGCGGCTTCCAGAACCGGAATCCGGCCGCCTCGGCGATGGGCTTGGCCACGAACATCGTCTCGGAGTCGCAGAACAGGTAGAAGTGCCTGTCCTTCTTGAGGACGCGGTGCACCTCGAGGAACAACTCCTCGAAGCGCTCATTCCCGAAGATCTCGAACCAGTCGTTGCTTGATGCCTTCGAGTGCTTGAGTCTCGTGGTGGTCCCTACGGCGCGGTGCTTCTCCAGCGACTCGTAGGGGGGATCGGTCACGACGAGGTCGACCGATGCATCCGGGAGACTTCGGAGCCAGGTGACTGCGTCGAGATCGGAGAGCGTGAAGTGGGGCATGGTCACCGTGGAGCTACTGCGGACGGGTGTGGTGAGCGGAGGTCTGGGCAAGTAACAGGCCGCTGCCCATTGCCAGCCGCGCCATCGCTGCGTGATGGGGTGGCGACAGAGAGTCTAGCGGCCCACCGCGCCGTTTTCTGTCCGCCTCAGGGCAGCGCTGCCAAGGTGCCGTCGATGGTGGACAACACGCTAGGGAGGGACGCTCGAGCTGCCGGGGCGTAGCGCACCATCGAGGCGATCAGGTCATCGATGCTCTTTCCGTGGCCGGTTGGCGTGAACGCACCGGCGGCGAACGCGGCCGGATGGGAGACGCTGGCCGTCAGGAGTTCATACAGGGTCACGCCGAGGGCATAGACGTCGCTGGATTCCGTTGCCGCGTGCGGCGTTTCCTGCTGTTCAGGCGCCATGTAGTTCCATGAGCCGAGGCGGGTGCTGTCCACGGTCACGGTCCCGGCGGACACGAAGGCCGGGTTCATGTCGCTCCACTTCACGATTCCGAGGTCGCCCATGACGAACTGGCCGGAGAACTCCAAGATGTTGTGGGGCTTCACATCGCGGTGAACGCAGCCCTGCTGGTGGATGTGCAGGATTCCCTCGCCGGCCTGCCGAGTGATGGTCAGAGCGGTGCGGAGGTCGAGCGCCCCGCGCTTCTCGATGATCTCGTGTGCCGAGCGCTCCCCGAGCTCCATGACCAGGAACGGAGCTGCGTCGTACGTTCCCTTGTCCAGGATGCGCACCACATTCGGGTGATGCAGCTGCATGCCGTTGTCGCGCTCACGCTCGAATCGCCGCGTCAGGTTGGTGAATACCGAGGGGCTCAGGAGATCCGGCCGAGGGTCCACGATCTTGATGGCGACGTTCGCCTTGTCGCTCCGGCGATGTGCGTGCCACACCTGCCCGACTGCGCCACGGCCCAGCATCGAGTGCAGGACGTACTCGGCTGCGGCTCCGGTCAGCTTCTCGCCTTTCGCGAGCACGACTGTGGTGGGGCCCTTCTGCGTGAAGACGGCATGGAACTCCGGCTCGGTAAGCGTGGAGCCGTCCTTGACCACCTTGAAGCGTGTTCCACCGGCAATCTCCCGAAGGAAGGGGGAGATCTTGTTCTTGCCGACGTAGGTCTTCAACGACGACTCCGACCAGCCCGCAATCGCAAGCACCGCCGTCCGGTCGATCTCGTCCCCGGCGCTGCAACCAACGAGGTGATCAAACAGCTTCTTCGCACCCTTGCTGAGCTTCGCCACGGGCCAACCCTCGCTATGGAACACCAGACGTGGAGCATAGCGACGGCAGGCCCATCAATCCACCCTCGGGGTCACGTCTTGCCCACCAACGTCTCCCACGCCGCCATCTGCTCCTCCCGCGTCCGCAGCTTCGCCACCTGCCGGAGCCGCCGGTCGGTGACCCCCGGCGGCAGGTCCTCCGCCCGCACGTCCACCTGGGCGATGATCTCGGGATCGAGCTGGAGCAGCCGCAGCACCTGGGCGATGCGGTTCCCCGTCACCCCCTCGGCCCGGCCGAGCTCGTTCAGCGAGCGGTACTCACCGGCGTCGAGCAGGGCGTGGTAGCGCCGCGCGCGCTCGAAGAGGTGCTGGAGCCCCCGCTGGTGGGGACGCCCCCGGACCGGAGCCCCCGGGGGCCGGCCCGCCGCCTCGGCGCCGCACAGCCGCCGGTACTCGTACTCCTGCCGCTCCGGGGTCTTCGTGCCGGCCAGCTTCCGGAGCTCGGCCTCCGTCGGAACGGGACCCGTTCCTTCGACGTCCTCGATGTCCGCCAGGATGACCGGCGAGAGCTTGAGCAGCCGCAGGAGCTGGCTCACCCGCGCCCGGGTCAGCCCCTCGCGCCCGGCGAGGTCGGCGGCGTTCTCCACGCGCCCTGTCTCGATGCGGCGGGCGAAGTCCCGCGCGCGGGCGAGGTGCCCCCGGAGCGCTGCGCGGCGGCTCGCCCACGGGTCATCGAATCGCGCCACGTCAAGGACGTCGCTCGCATCGGCGTCCTGGCCACCCGTGGCGCGATTCCCGCTGCCCGTGGCGCGATTCGGGTCGGAATCGCGCCACGCCTCGCCGGCGGCCTTCGACGAGCGGGAGCCCGCCCGCCGACGCCGGAGCGCCGCGAGGGGAGGGGGCGGGCGACGCAGCCCGAAACCCGGGTGCGGAGGCAGGTCTGCCTCGACGACCCAAAAGGAAAGGGCCGCGTGGTTCGTTTTCCCACGCGGCCCAAAATGGCTCCCCAGACTGGACTCGAACCAGTGACACCCGGATTAACAGTCCGGTGCTCTAACCGACTGAGCTACTGGGGAAGAAGCTGGCTTTTCAGGCAGCAGCCGCTGTGACGGGGTCTCCCCCCAGCGACGCCGCCGCATCTAACCGCTTGTCGGGCCGCGTCAACGACTCTTGAGGGGGAGGTTGCTCGGTGGGGGATTCGGCAGGGACGAGGGGGTCCGCTCGATGAGGCTTGACGAATGATGGAGTCATCATATGAATGGGACATCATGTGAGGTGAGTGTGTCCGAGTCCCTTCCCATCGAGCCAGCTGCTGCCCGTGCGTTCTGGAGTCGCTCGGCACCGCGGTACGACCTGTCCATGTGGGTGCTGGGCTGGCCGCTGGGGCCGGCGGGCAGGCTGGCGGCGGAGGAGGTGAGGGGAGCGGGTCGGGTGCTGGAGCTCGCGGCGGGTACGGGCCTGGTGACGCGGGTGCTCGCGCCGGCGGTCGGGGAGCTGGAAGCGACGGACTACGCGCCGGGCATGGTGGCCCGACTCGAGGATCGGCTGGCAAGCCTGCCGAACGTGACGGTGCGGCAGCGGGACGTGTACGCCCTCGACGGGCCGCCTCGGTACGACGCGGTGGTGGCGGCCAACCTGCTCCACCTGCTGCCGGATCTGGACGGGGCCCTGGAGCGCATGATCGCCGTGCTGCGGCCCGGCGGGCGCCTGGTCGTGCCGACCTACTGCCACGACGAGACCGGGCTCGCCAGGCTGGTCTCCGCGGGGATGGGTCGGCTGGGGTTCCCGGGACAACGGGCGTTCTCGCTCGATGCGCTCGCGGGGGCGGTCGAGGCGC
>CALATR010001224.1 GCA_937891875.1 uncultured Pseudomonadota bacterium
CAAGGACTCCTCCACCGCCAAGCGGCAGATCGACGCCATCGTGCTCCAGCATACGAAAATGTTCGGGCTGCAGGTCTGTGGCCTCCCGTCTCTCCTCTCCCGTATCACACAAACACACACCTCCAATGCTCCCACTTCTGACCCCACTCTCCCTCACGCTGCAGCCCGACAGCGCGGCGAACCAGGCGGAGCACCTCCTCTCGCTCGTGCTCTCGTACACGGCGCAGCACCAGGGTAACTTCGAGGACGCCGTCGACGCTCTCCACGCGAAGACCCTCGGCCCCGCCGAGTCGTGGCGCGAGAATGTGGACCCGGAGTGGAAGATCAACGAGGGCCAGGACCTGGTCGTGAACTGGGCCGCACCGGCGGAGGGCTCCCGGGCCCACGTCGACCTGACGGTCAGCATCGACCAGCACGGCGCCACCCCCGGCCTGCTGACCTGCTCCTTCGAGGACGACGGCGAGGGCACCGTGCCCGCCGCCATCATCGACCAGCTGATCTCGAGCGGTGTCACCGGCTTCCCGACCGGCACGATCACCCGTCAGACGGTCGACAAGGCCGACGTGCTCGACGGCTGCATGGACTTCGCCGTCAGCAACCCGGTCCAGATGGAGGTCGACGTCGTCGGCTTCACGCCCTGCGTGAACCAGAACGACTGCCCCGACGGGCTGACCTGCAACATCGAGCTCCAGATCTGCGAGTAAGGAGGCGGATCTTCCGCCTCCCCGGCAGACCGGCCAACCGCCTGTCCGGCCTACCCGCCGCACTCCGTCGAGGTCGTGTAGCGGATCTCCAGCAGCTCGCCGTCCGGCGCGTACCCGGAGTCGATGATCACGGCGTGTTCGGCCTCGTCGTAGCGCCACCCCCCGTCGAGGCTGAAGCCGTCGACGGTCAGCTTGATCGATCGCACCAGCGGGGTCCCGCGGATGGGCACGACGACGTCGCCGCGGCCGAGGCTGGGCGGGACTGAGTTGCGCACGATGGACCGCCAGTAGTCGTCCCAGTCGGGCCCACAGATGTCGTGGTAGCTGCCGCCGGTCTTGTCGACGGCCTCCTTGAACTTGGCGTTGGGGGCCGCACAGGTGAAGCCGCCCAGCGGCCCGCTGATCCCATGGATCAGCAGGTTCTCCTCGTCCTCGACGTACTCGAGCATCTTCTCGACCGCGATGGCTGCGGTGGTGGTGCCCTGATCCGCGTCGTCGTTGACGCCGACCATGACCAGGCGCGGCTCGGGCGCGTAGCGGGAGTCGCCGACCCACTCGGGGTCGAACATCCAGTCCTCGTTCGCCTTGATGCCCTCGAGCAGGGTGTCGAGCATGCGGTCGTTGTCACCGACCCCCGCCGCCACGGCGGACTGGTCCAAGGCAAGGCTGACCGCCCGACTGGGGGAGACGGAGTGGTCGATGAAGCCCTCGCCCGGGATGGTGCCGTTGTAGTTGGCGACAAACGCGACGCGGTAGGGGTTGCCGGTCGCCTTCAGCTCCTCGAACAGCACCTTCAGGTGGTCCTCGAAGGCCACCCGGATGGCCGGGACCCAGCCCGCGGCCACCACCTCGTTGACGAAGACCAGCATGACGACGGGACGGATGGGGTTGGCCTTGAGCTGGACCAGCTCCTCCTGGTAGCCGTGGCCGGTGCCGTAGATCCGAGTCACAGCGGCGCCCTGGTCGCTCTCGATGCGCAGCTCGACCGCGTCGGCCAGGTCGTCCTGCGGCCTGTACTGCACGGTGAACTCGGCGCGCCCGAAGGCGGGCACCTCCATGGGCAGCTCGGGCGACTTGAGCAGGGTGAACTCGTCCGAGCCGAAGAGCGACACGGAGTTCACGTTCATGGCGGCGGTACCTGCGTTCGAGAGGGTGACGTGCAGCTGATCTGCACACCCGAGCGCCATGTCGCCGAAGTCGTACTCACTGACCGAGAGCACGGCGTCGGGGCCGAGGCCGCTGCCGTAGACCGCCACCGGCAGGGGGGCGACCTCGCCGTCGCCGCGATCGATGCGCACCCGGAGGTTGCCCTCGACCAGCACCGGTCGGGTCACGTCCCAGGTCACGATCGCGCGCACGGTCTTGCCCGGTCGGATCACCGGCGAGCTGAACTCGGCGGACAGATCCGGTGACGGCAGGACGATCTCGTCGACGAAGGCATCGACGTTGCCGGTGTTCTCGATCGTGAAGTCCAGCTTGTGGGTCGAGCCCACCGGCTGGGTCCCGAAGTTCAGCAGGTCGGGCGCGACCCGGATGCCGTACTCAGCGACGAACTCCGGTTCCTGCCCCTCCACATCGGGCTTCTGACACGAAGTCAGGGCGACCGCGAGAACACCAACGCACATCCACGTGGCGATCCGCGTCCATCCTCGGCTAACCTCGCAGGCCATGGAACACCTCCCCTCTGACTGCTTCGCTGTGCGTCCGCTCTCCGCGGTCGCCGTCTGCTTCATGCTTGCGCTGGGCGCGGGCTGCCCGGGTCCCGAGGACACCGGCGAGACCGGTGACGTCGACACCGATACCGACTCGGACTCCGACTCGGACTCCGACTCGGACACCGGCGAAGGCCCCTGCCGCATCGATCGTGCGGTCTTCACCCGTCCCGACGGCAGCACCCAGGACGTCACGTCCTTCCTGCAGTCGGGCGAGTACCTGACCCTGTCCGTCCCGGGCACCCTCGAGGTCTGCCCGGGCACCTGGTTCGCCCGCCTGGTCCTGCGCGCCGACATCGACGTGGTCGGCCTGGGCG
>CALATR010001225.1 GCA_937891875.1 uncultured Pseudomonadota bacterium
CACTCCCCCGCCCGCAGCAACGCGACTTCCCGCGAGCCCACGAGGCCCCGCCACTTCCCCGCCCGCAGCAACGCGACCCTCGCCAGAGGATCGCGCAACGCCCCCGCTCGCCGAGCGGGGGCGGCTACACCGCAGCCGCTTCCGGCTCTTCTTCCTCGACCTCGCGCAGCACGTCGCGCAGGCGGCGCATGACTGGCTGCAGGCTCGAGTGGGTCACCGCGCGGACCGCCTCGTCCGCGGTGAACCAGCCGACGTCGGCGATGCCCTCCTGGGACCGCGGGACGAAGTCGTCGATCGTCTCGTCCGCCTCCATCAGGTAGAGGTAGACGCTCTTCAGGCGGGGCAGGCCGCCGGGGGCCAGGAAGCCGTAGCGCACCGTGTCCAGGTAGCGGGTGATCTGCAGGTCCGTCTCGAGCCCCATCTCCTCCTGGACCTCGCGCACGGCGGTGGCCTCGGGGGTCTCGCCAGGCTCGAGCTTGCCCTTGGCGACCTCCCAGGTGGTGCCGCTGCGGCGGGTCACCTGGATGAGCGCCACCCGCGCGCGGCCGTCCGCGTCACGGCGGACCGGGAACCCACCGGCGCTGTGCTGCTCGGCGTAGCCGGGCTGCAGGTTGAGCACGTCGGACTCCGGGACCGGCGTCGCCAGGTACAGGCCGTTGCGCCGGTTGCGGAAGAAGCGCACCCCGTGGCGGCGGGCCCGGGTCGCGTCGATGACCAGCACCCGGGCGGGGCTCCCGTCCCGACGATGGGCGACCCGCCAGGCGTGGGCCTCGTCGTGGGAGAGGTAGACGAACTTGTCGCGGCCCGCCGTGAGCACGCCCTCGCGCTTGATCCGCTCCACCTCGGCGGCGGTGGTCGCGTGGTAGAGGATGTCGGGCGGCCGGGCCCGGGGGTGGCGCCGCGGCTTGTTGCCGGAGCGGCGGGGAGCCTGGGCTGCACGGATGCGGTGGTCGAGGATCTCGAAGCGGACCACGCGGGCGTCCACCACCAGCTTGCGCACGGCGGGGGCGCGGATCTCGTCGCGCATGAGGCGCGAGACCGCGATGCAGAGGTCGTCGAGGTCGACCCACCCATTGTCGTCCGGCTCCAGGTTCCCGACGTCCGGTCGGTGCCGGAGCAGGAACGCCATGGTCTTGGACAGGCGGAGTGGATCCATGATTGTCTCGCTTGCGCCCCATGGATGCGTCCGTAGACGCCCGGGGCGTGTCCGCCCACTGTATCACCGTCGGCAGACGGTGCGGGGCGTGGGGTCGGTTGGGGTATGCCTCCTCTTCGTCCCACACGCGCAGACAGTCAAGCGCGACCTCGGATCAGCCGCCCAGGATCCGGGCCTGAACCGCAGCGAATCCGGCGACGTCATCGGGCATGTGCCAGCATGCGCACCCCGCTGCGGCGGCCGCCCGCACATCTTCGCTGGAGTCGCCGACCAGCACCGCCTGCCCCGGGGCGACGCCCAGTCCAGCCAGCGCGTGGTGCACCAGGGCCGGCTCCGGCTTCTCCGATCCGATCTCCGCGCTGATCGCCAGCACGTCCAGCAGCGGCTCCAGCTCCAGCGCCTCGATCAAGGGGCGCAGGCGCAGATCCCAGTTGCTGACCAGCGCGGTGCGGATCCCCGCTCGCTGGCAGGCACCCAGGCACGCTCTCGCGCCCGGGGCGACGGTCCAGGCAGCGGGGTGGCGGAAGTGGTCGTAGAGCTCGTGCAGGACGGCGTTGTCGTCGACGCCCAGCGCGGTCGCGACCACGTGGCGCCAGTAGGACAGGCCGTCGCCCGCGTAGCGCAGGCCGAGCCAGGGGGTGGAGAACGCACGTTGGAAGCCAGCTTCAACCGCGTCGAGCTCGACGGGGTGGCCGTGGGCGCGGGCGACCCGGGCGTAGGTCGCGGCGACCGGCTCGCGGACCCGGAGCAGGGTGCCGCCGGCGTCGACGAGCAGGGCGCGGATCTCGAAGGGAGCGGCCACGTCAGTCCGACTTGACCTTGTGGAGCACGGCGTCGACGACATCGCCGGACGGGGAGAGCAGGGTCGCCTTGTCGTGCTTGTTGTCCCAGACCGGCGAGCCCTCGCCCAGGTAGATCGACAGCTGCTTCGCCGGGTCGCGCTGGTGCTCGCCGCGGCCGGAGTGGATCATGACGGTGTGGCCGGCGGGGATGACCAGCGAAGGCAGGACGAAGGTGCGACCCCCCAGCGTGGTCAGCGTGTAGCCCTGCACGTCCACCGGATTGGGTGTGACGTTGCAGACGCGCATGTACTCGCCGTTGACGTTCTGCTCGTCGTCGCCCCGGGCGTCGGCGTGAAACGAGGTGATGTGCAGGGCGCCCTGGTAGCGCTCGGTCGACCAGATCCCGCGCAGGCGGCTCCGGGCCACCTCCTGGGCCTGCAGGAACGGCGTGATGTCCTCGGGCTCGGGCGGGATGATGAAGACGTGGGCGTACCCGGCCTCCAGGAGCTCGATCGACAGGTTGTCCCTGCCATTGTCGAGCCCGGCCACGATGCGCCCGTACCCGTCGCGGGCATCCTCGCCGGTGACCAGCAGCTTGACCGTGCGCCCGAGCACGACCCGCTCGGCGACCTGCTTGGCCTCCTCCCAGAAGGGCTCCGGCGGCCGCTTCTCCGGGGTGTTGACCCAGCGCAGGCGCACCTTGTCGCCGTTCTCCAGCGTCACCGTGTCGCCGTCGTACACCTTGACCACCCGCGCCTCGGCCGGGATCGGGGGCGGCTCTTCGGCCTGGGCAACGAGCAGGGTGAGCAGCAGGGTCAGCACGGTCACTCCGAGCGAGGGCAGGGGACCCCCGAGGCTGCGAGGGTCATCCGACTCTACCCCGCGTCCGCGAGCATCAGCTGACCGCAGGCGCCGGACACCCCGCGACCGCGGGGCCAGCGCACCCGGGTGTGCACCCCGCGGCGATCCAGGCCGGCCTGCATGGCGAGCACCTGCTGGTCGGTCGGGGAGGCGAACGGGGCACCCGGGAACGGGTTGAACGGGATCAGGTTGACCACCCCGCGCAGGCCGTCCATGAACCAGGCGATCCCGTCCAGATCGGCGGCTCCGTCGTTCACGCCGGGCAGGACCACGACCTCGACCATGACGGCGCGGCTGCCGGGGAGGGGCCAGGCGTGCACGGCCTCGCGCAGCTCCGTGAGCGGGGTGCGGCGGGCGGTCGGCACGATGCGCACGCGGGTGGCGTCGGTGCCGGCGTGCAGGCTGATCGCCAGCTGGATCCGCCCGCCGGTGTCCCGGGCCAGGTCGCCGATGCGCCGCACGAGGCCGACCGTGGACACCGTGATGTGCTTGGCGCCGAAGTTGACGCCGTGGTCGTCGAGCAGGATGCGCAGGGCGTCACGGACGCTGTCGTAGGCGTGCAGGGGCTCGCCCATGCCCATGAAGACCAGGCGGGACAGCCGGCGGGGCCCCCCCTCGACCAGGGCGCGGGCGGCGTGCACCTGGGCGACGATCTCGCCAGCGGTGAGCGAGCGGGTCAGGCCGAGGGTGCCGGTGGCGCAGAACGCGCACGCCATGGCGCAGCCGACCTGGCTGGACACGCACAGGGAGTACCGGTCGTCGCGCATGGGGACGAGCACGCTCTCCACGCGGGAGCCATCGCCGAAGCGCACGACCAGCTTGCGGGTGCCGTCAGGGGTGTCGTGAACCGCCTCGACCACGGCCTCGGTCCGGGTGGTCGCTGCGGCGAGCGTACCGGCGTGCCGCCCGAGATCGGCGATCTGGTCCAGGGCGCGACGATGCAGGTGGACCCCGCGGAACACCCGGCCGGCGTGATGCGCACCGATCCCCAGCTCGTCGAGCAGATCGGCGAGCGCGGG
>CALATR010001226.1 GCA_937891875.1 uncultured Pseudomonadota bacterium
CAGGCGGAGGCCCAGTACCAGTTCCAGCGCGCCTGCCAGGACCCGGCGTGGGAGCCCGGCGGCGCGGTCACCTCCGCCTCTTCCGGCCGGCTCCTGGTCGCGGTGTCGCCGGACGTGCCCTTCGACGTGCTCCAGGAGGTGCTGGTCACCGCCCGCAAGGCCCGGTTCAAGACCTTCTACCTGGCGGCCCGCAGCCGGCGCAGCGTGACCGATCCGCTGCCCCAGCCCCCCGCGGTCGGCGACGCGACCATGCGCGTCTTCGTCGCCAGCGACGGTGGCCTCGGCATCGACTCCCAGGAGGAGGGCCAGGACTCGGCCTCGCTGCTCATCGACTACCTGCCCAGCCCCGCGGGCACGCGCTCGGCCCGGGTCGTGCCCTACCCGGCGTCCCCCTTCGCCTACGTGGTCGGCGGCGCCGGCGCCCTGCTGTCGAAGGGCTGGGAACCGGCGTTGCTCGCCCGCTTCGACAAGGACGCCCTCCGCGCCCCCCGCCGTGCCCCCACCGTGGGGTTCGGCGAGCCCCGAGACCTCGGTCGCCGCAGCGTGCAGGCGGTGCCGGTGACCCTGCCGGAGGGCGCGGTCGAGCCGCAGACGTCGCGCCGCACGGTCGCCCGCACCCGCTTCACCATCACCGGCGAGACCCCCCACGTCGCGACCTTCACCCCGCCGGCCCACCTCGCCGACGCCCTGAACCGCCCCGACGTCTACCGCCAGCTCAACCCGATCCTCACCTGCTACCGGGACGAGGAGGCCGATGACGAGGGCATGGAGGGCGAGCTGGTGCTGCAGCTGCAGGTCGGTCCGTCGGGCACTGCGGAGAGCGTGACCCTGCTGCCGACCACGACCATCGAGGACGTGCACGTGCGGCGCTGCGCGGTCGACACGTTCAAGGAGCTGCGCCTGCCTTCGGTGGCGGTCACGCCCGAGCCCATGTTGTGGACCATCTCACTGACTCCGGGGGCCCCCCGCGGCGAGGGGGGTTGACGCTCCTTCTGGGTGTGCTGAAGATCCGGGCAAGCCACCCGGCACGGGGCGCTCCGGCCCCGGGTACCACCCAACGGGACCTTCCTCGGAGAGGATCACCCGGCGACCTTTAAGTCGTCCCCGGACGGGTGTGCGCCAAGCAGAAGGAGTCCACCCATGAATACACTCATGATCCGCCGCCGCCCCGTCGCGCTGCGTCGCGTCGATCCCTTCGCTCGCAGCGCCATCTTCCGTGACCCGTTCTTCGCCGATCCCTTCGGCGCCACCCTGGCCCGCGACATGGAGCGCATGCTCGACGTGTTGCGCGCGGACGTGGCCCGCTGGCCCGCGCCGCCCCGACCCGAGCCCGTCGCTCCGGTCCAGCTCGACACCACCGACGAGGCCGTGGTCGTCACTGTCGGCCTGTCCGGCTTCGAGCCCGGCGACGTCGAGGTCACCGTCGACGACGGGGTCCTGGTGGTCACCGGCGACACCGCCCGCACCACCACCGTGCACGACGCCACCGCCGAGGAGGCCGACCAGGCCGACACCGATGGCGAGACCCTCACCCCGAAGGTGCAGCGCAGCTTCCGCCGCGCCTGGCGCCTCGACGCCGATCAGTTCGAGCTGGACGGCATCGCCGCGAAGTACGCCGACGACGGTTCCCTGCAGATCACCGTGCCCCGACGGGCGCGCCCCGAGCCGAGGCGCATCCCCATCGGCTGAGCGGCATCCACCTCACCAGGCGCCTCGCGCGCCACCTTTCCGAGGGTCTCCTGGGCCGGACGCTCACAGCTTCGGACCTCCCCCTCTCGATGCGACACGACGCCGATGGGCGTCGGAGCGACCGACCCAGGAGCCCCCCCTCGGAGAGTCCTACCCCCCCAGCTCCTCCCGGAGGTGGGCCTTGTGGGCGTCGAACGCCTCGGCGTCGTCCGGGTCGGCGTCGGGCCAGGACAGCTTCATCGCCTTCATGGCGTCGACGATGATCTGCGCCACGGTGAGCCGCATGTAGGGCTTGTCGTCGGCTGGGATGGCGTACCAGGGTGCGCTCGCGGTGCTGGTCTTCGACAGGGCGTCCTCGTAGGCGTGGTCGTACTCGGCCCACAGGGCGCGCTCGTCGAGGTCGCCGGGGTTGTACTTCCAGTGCTTGTCCTGCCGCTCCAGCCGGTCGAGCAGTCGCCGCGCCTGCTCCTCGTGGCCGACGTGCAGGAAGAACTTCAGGACGGTGGTGCCGTTGCGCGCGAGGTGGTCCTCGAGGTCGGCCATGGAGCGCAGGCGCTGGGCCCAGAAGGCGTCGGCGTCCTCGGGCAGGCGCTGGCGCTGACCGGCCAGGATGCCAGGATGAACGCGCACGACCAGCGCTTCTTCGTACCAGGAGCGGTTGTGCACGGCGATGGTGCCCCGGCGCGGCAGGTCCAGCACGTGGCGCCACAGGAAGTCGTGCTCGCGCTCGCGCTCGGTCGGCACGCCGTAGCTGGTCACCCGCACGCCGGCGGGGTTCACGCCGCGGAACACGTTGCGGATGGTGCTGTCCTTGCCCGCCGCGTCGCGCGCCTGGAACAGCACCAGGAGCGCATTGTCGCGGTCGGCCCACAGCACGCGCTGCAGATCGGCGAGCTCCTCGCGGACGTCCTCGAGCTCCTTCTTGGCCTTCTTCCCGGTGAGTCCGCTCTTCGGGGGCGCGGTCGGGGCGTCGGCGAGGCGGAAGGGGCGGTCGAAGGGGACCAGGTGCGGGCTTGGCACGGGCGGGATCACGGGACCTCCAGGCGTGCCGGGACGCTACCGCATCGCTGTCGCTGCGAAAACGAGGACACCCGGTGAGCGACCCTTGCCCGACGGAGAGGAGACACACGACGCGACCTCGAACGAGGTCCGGAGGAGCAGGCAGGTCGCCACACCGGGTGGCTGCCTGGAACCTATGCAGGGGGTGTGCCAGGGTCAGCGATCACGTGGCTGGCGGGATCGATGTGTGGGACGGTCGGCAGGCGGCGGTCCGGATGGCGACAGGCTGTCGGATCGGCCTCGACACGTCGGACAAGCTGTCATCACGCCCGGTCGCGCGATCGTCGCGGGACGTCAGGGCTCGACGGCCGAGGTCAGGGGGCGACCGGGTCGGTCACAGCGCGAGCACGCCCCCGGCGGCGTACACGTAGGCCGCACCGAAGAAGGCGACGGCGAGCAGGACCGCGGCGATGACGAGCATCAGGCTGCGACGGAGCTGGGCCCGGCGGCGCATCAGGCCGCGAAAGTCGCGCTTCTTCCAGAGATCCCGGTTCCCCTGGATCCACCAGATGGCCGCCCCGGCGATCCCGCCAGCGAGCACCATGAAGCCGAGCACCACGAACAAGCGGTCCATGGTCGGGGGACTATCGCTCCGCGACGCTGAACGCGGGCTCCGCGGTGC
>CALATR010001227.1 GCA_937891875.1 uncultured Pseudomonadota bacterium
CCGGCTCGAACGAGGCGGCCATGGCGGCGAACCTGTGGGTCGACGCCGCAGCGGTCGAGTCCGACTACGCCGCGATGGCCGAGCGGGCGTGGTGGGTCCTGCAGTTCGAGGAGATCGGGGGCAGCACCCGCGCCGAGCTGCGCGAGATGGGCGCCAAGGCGGAGCAGGAGGCCATGCGCCTGCGCGGCTACGACGACGCCGACGTCTCCGCCTGGGAGAAGCGCTGGGGCACGACGTTCCCGTGGGGCTCCGAGTAGGGCTCAGCTGTCCGCCGGCGCGGCGCCCTGGCTGGGCACCGGTGCCGCACCGGGGGCGGATCCCGTCGCTGCCGCATCCGGGTTCGAGCCACCCTCGCGGAAGGGCACCGCCTCCCGGCAGCGGGACGGCGGAATGGTGTGGTCCTGGGTGACGTTGCCGACGTCCTCGGTCATGCGGCGCAGGGTCAGCGACTGGTTGCCGGTGATGGCGAAGGTGACGCTGGCCGTGACCTGGGACCACTCCAGCACCCCGCTCCGCGCCCGGGTGCGGTCGGTCTGCTCCCGGGTCGTGGAGTCGCTCTGGGCGCGCGAGCCGTTTGCCGCGGCACCAGCGCCACCCTGGGCCTGCACAGCCTGACCGCCCTCCGCCCGTCCCCGGACCGGGACGCGGCGCACGGGCAGGGTGCCCTCCGCCGAGCCTCCCGACCGCATGCCCCCGCCGCCCCCGGCACCGCCGCGCACGTCGTAGCCAGACGCGCTGCCGCTGTCCTGACGGCGGGTGGTCCGGGTCTCGCGGGCCACGTCGCCCGTCTCCGAGAACGTCGGTTGTCCGCGCACTGTGAACGTGATCGAAGGGGTCCACGTCGAGTCGACACGGTCGAAGTCGAACAACTCGGTGTCCACCCGGTGGCTCGGCAGGGTGTGCCGCTGCCCCACGGCGAGCCTCATGTCTCTGGGGATGCAGGCGTCCACGATGACGTGGGGCGCGGGCGCCGCCTGGCCGCCGTACGATCTCCACCCCGAGTCGTCGTGATCCATGGCGCGGTACGCCACCATGTACGCCTGCATGATGGCGTGCCGGAGGGCTTCCGGATCGATGGTGACCATGGCGCCGGCCCCAGGTGTGCTCGGCAGCCGCGGCTCGGGATCGACGCACTGCTGATCGGGACCCGATCCACCCGAGTCGCGCGAGTCCTGCCCGCCGCCGCCTCCGCCGCCGCCGCCTCCACCACCACCGCCACCGCCCTGCTGCTCCTGGCGCTGCTCCTGTTCCTGCCGCTGGTCCTGGCGCTGGCGGGGCTCCTCACGACGACGACGACGACGGCGCCGCGGACGACGGCGGGTGTCGGTGTCGCAGTCCCTCCCCTGGGGACAGCAGTCGTTGGTGGTGGTGTTTCCGGTGTTCACGTCGCCGTACACCGGCCCGTTGATGGTCACCCCGTTCCCGCCCGGCTGCTGCCGGCTCGGCTGCTCCTCCTCGTCTTCCTCGCGCTCGTTCCCCGGACGCCGGTGGATGAGCGCGTCGGGGCTTCCCTGCACGTTGACCCGCTCGCCGCTCAGGGCCTGCTCCACGGCCCGGTCGGCTCGAGCAAGTCGACGATCGCGC
>CALATR010001228.1 GCA_937891875.1 uncultured Pseudomonadota bacterium
CGAGTACGGCGGCACCGCGTCGGGCTCCGGCACCACCTGGGGCTGCGGCGCCAAGTCCAGCGACCTCGGCGTCGGCGGCATCGTCTCCTCCAGCTCCTGGGGCTCCGCGGGCGGCGGCTTCCGGGGCGACGGCGGCTACGAGTACACCCCGGACAATGGCGGCAAGAGCTGGTCCAACGGCCTTCGCGGCGGCGGCACCAGCTCCTACACGGCCTACGGCGGCTTCGGCGCGGCCGGTGCCGGCGACGGTGGCTGCGGCGGCGGCGGCGGCGGCGGCTACTCCGGTGGCGACGGTGGTCGCGTGGCCGGCGGTGGCGGCTCCTTCAACGACGGCGACGACGTGTCCAACTCGCCCGGCGTGCAGACCGGCGCGGGCAAGGTCACCATCGACTGGCTCGGCGGCTGACCGCGGCCGCTTCGGCGGCAGGCTCACTCGGGACCCCGGGGCGCGCAGGCGCTCCGGGGTCTCTTGCGTTGGCCCCTCGCTCGTCGCCCTCCCGTCGCGGCGGCTAGACTGGGATCCCCACCGAAGCGAGGTCTCGAACGCCCATGGCAGACACGGCACCGTGGACTTCTTCGCTGAGCGGGATCCGTTTGCCGGCCTCGAAGCTCGGCCTCCCCGGGGGATTCACCCCCGGACCCCCGTGCAGATCCCCACGCTCCGCCGTTGCGAGTTCGTACCGCGCAAGCTCCGCTTTCGCAGTACGATCTCGGTCGCCGTCGGTGGGGATCGCCCTGCTCGCCGTGCTCCTTGGCGGGTGCGGAGACCCGGAGCCCGTCACCGACCCGATCACGGCGGAGCTGCCCTTCACCGGCACCACCGCGGCCGACTGCCTCGACCGCTACACCCTGCCCGCCGAGCTCACCGGCGCGGACGGACTCGGCCACTTCGGCTGGTCGCCCTCCACCCTCGAGGGCTTCACCGCGCGCTGGGGCGTGCCCGAGGCCCACGTCACCCGCTGGATCTCGGACAACGCCAACACCGGGCCCAGCGCCAGGGTCCACGTCCTGCGCGCCCCCGACGTCGGCCAGTGCGTCCAGGACGAGATCCGGACCGCCGTGGACGACGACCGCCCGCTGTACGCCACCCTGCGCGCAGCCACGCCCTTCACCCACGACGACGTGGACCTGGCCGGGCTCGCGTTCGACGACGTGCAGCGACCCGAGGTCGACCTGTCCGCCGGCAACGTCCTCTTCCGCGCCTTGTGGGGCGCCCGACTCGACACCGGCGAGCGGGAGGCGCCCGGTGGGTTCGGACAGCAGAGCGTGCAGGACGCGGCGCTGGCCTGGCCCGAGGAAGCCGCCGTTCCCCTCGCCCGGCTGATCATCGCCCTGGGCGAGGCCCGCCGGCTCCGGGACCAGGCCTTCGCCAGCGCCGATCCCGCCGCCATGGAGCGCATCGAGGCCCTGCTCGTGCAGGAGGGCTACACCTCACAGTGGCTGTCGAACCTGCACCCGCGCGCCGGCACCATGCTCGACGATCTGGCCACGGTCGCGCCCGAGGTCGACCGGAGCGCCCTCAACGCCGCCGGGCTCGTGGTCGCGGACGCGGTGGATGAGGTCCAGGCCGCCCTGTCCGCGACCGAGCCGTTCGAGGGCGGCGATCTCGACGTGACCACCGCGTGGGGTCGCATCGTGATCCGCTCGTCCGGGGCTGCGGACGAGACCGACCTCCGCGACCTCGCCCTGCTGGTCGATCTCGGCGGGGACGACGTCTACACCGGGCCCGTCGCCAGCGCGAGCTCCACCGTGCCCATCGCGGTCCTGGTCGACGTGCGCGGCAGCGACACCTACGACCCCGGCCAGCCCGACCTCAAGGCACCCGAGACCACCGCCGCCGAGGCCTTCGACCGCAGCCGGGGCTTCACCCAGGCGTCCGCCGTGCTCGGCGTGGCCGTGCTCTCCGACGGGGCGGGCGACGACACCTACGCCGCCAGCGTCTACAGCCAGGCGTCGTCCATCGTCGGGGTCGCCGTTCTCGACGACCGCGGCGGCAACGACACCTACCGCCTGGGTGGCCAGGGCCAGGGCACCGCGCTGTTCGGCCTGTCCCTGCTCCGCGACGTGCAGGGCGACGACCGCTACGAGGGCTTCACCGTGGTCCAGGGGGTCGGCAAGCCCGGCGGGGTGGGCATGCTCCTCGACCAGGACGGCACCGACGCCTACATCGCGCTCCACGCCGAGCAGGAGCCCTGGCTGCCGGCGGACACGTCGGCGAAGAACTACCTCGGCCTGCCGAACAACCACCCGTACGACATCGACGGCACGCCCCACTACATGAGC
>CALATR010001229.1 GCA_937891875.1 uncultured Pseudomonadota bacterium
CACCCGCCGGAACTCCCGCGTGGCCCCGCCCCGCCAGGGGGTGTTCCACGGTCTGTACCGCGGCCAGGTGGTCGACAACCTCGACCCGCTGGAGCTGAACCGCCTCCTGGTGGAGGTGCCGACCCTGCCGGGAACCGCGACCTCGTGGGCGATGCCGTCCCAGCCGTACGGCGGGCTGCAGGTGGGCCTCGTGCTCACCCCACCCATCGGGGCGAATGTCTGGATCAGCTTCGAGAACGGCGACCCGACCTACCCGGTGTGGGTCGGCTGCTTCTGGACCGAGGGCGAGAAGCCGGTGCTCGCCGAGCTGCCCACCCAGCAGGTCTTCACCACGGGCTCGGTGCAGTGGATGATCGACGACGTCGACGGCGCCGGCACCGCCCTGGCCAGCTTCGAGGCGCCGGGGTTCGAGACCGAGATCCTGCTCACGATCGGCGAAGAAGGCGTCATTCTGCTGGTCGACGAGGTCGTGCTCACCCTCACCGCGGAAGAGGCGAGCCTGCTCATGGAGCCGACCAACGTGGTCGTCACCGCCGAGGGCATGGTCATCGAGACGACCGAGGTGGAGGTGACCGCACCCGAGGTAAGCGTGCAGAGCAACACCAGCATCGTGGGTGCGGTGGAGATCGAGGGAGACTGCGAGGTCACCGGGGCCGTGGAGCAGGTCGGGGACAGCGAGATCACCGGTGCGGTCGAGATCGAGGGCGAGGTGGAGGTCGTCGGCGCGGTCGAGGTGGAGGGCGAGGTCGAGCTCCTCGGCGCGGTGGAGATCGAGGGGGAGATCGCGCTGGCCGGTGCGATCGAGATGGAGGGCGAGATCGCCGGCGCCGGAGCCCTGGAGTTCGGCGGCGAGGTCGCTGTCGGCGGCGCGGTCGAGATCGGGGGCGAGGTCGCGATCGGCGGGGCGGTCGAGGTGGGCGGGGCGACGGTGTCCTCGGTCTACACCCCCAGCGTGGGCAACCTCACATGAGCGTCGCCCGCCGCCACCTCGATCCCCGGCTGCGCGCCCGTCGGCGCTCGCGGCGCAGCGCCGGACCGCTGGCCCTGGTGGGGGTGATCGCGGAGCCGCGGGGGGTGGACGGCTGGCGGCTGTGGCTGACGTTCGCGCGGGACGGAGCGCCGGCGCCTGCCCCCGCGCTGACCCTGGAGCACGTCCAGATCCTCGGGGTGCTGGACGGGGTCGCCTCGCCCTGGGAGGCCGTGGCCATCGAGCAGGTCTCGGGCGGGGACCGCCCGGGGCTGGCGCTGACCCTGGTCGCGGATCGGTCGGTGGGGGATCTGCCCGGGAGCATGGTCCGGGTGCGGATCGTCGGGCATGCGGACGTGGCGAGCGAGGGCGAGCCGGTGCTGGTCGATCTCGCGGCCGCGGCGGAGGGCCCCCCGACGCCGCTGCACCGCCCGCCGCCGCTCACCCTGCCCGGGCGGGACGTCGCCAGCCTGCGCGCCGCCCTGCTCGATGCCGCCACCCGCGCCGCCCCCGGCTGGACCGAGCGCAATCCCGCGGATCTGGGGGTCACCCTCATCGATCTGCTCGCTCACGAGGGCGCGCGCCTGGGCTACCTCCAGGACGCGGTCGCCACCGAGGCCTGGCCGGGCACGGCGCGGCTCCGCGGGTCGGTGCGCAACCACCTGCGTCTCTACGATGTCGTGCTGGACGATGGCCTGTCCGCGCGATCCTGGCTCCAGGTCCAGGTCGACCCTGCCGCCGGAGAGGTCATCGTGCCCCCCGGCGCAGCCTTCTGCACCGGGCCGGACCCGGGGCCCACCTTCGATCCGCGCACCCTGTGGACCGCGCCGCAGGTCGTGTACGAGAGCTCCCATGAAGCCAGGGTGCACGCGGATCTCCACGAGATGAGCGTCGTGGTCTGGGGCGAGCGCACCGTGCTCCCCCGCGGCACCCGCGAGCTGACCCTGCATGGCCAGCACGACGCGCTCCGCCGAGGCACGGTCCTGATGGTGCAGGGGCCGTCCGGGGCGGGTCAGGTCGTGCGGCTGGATCGGCCGCCGGTGCTGGGTCGGGGACCGGATGGTGCGCTCGTCACCCACGTCACCTGGCACGGGGAGGACGCGCTGCACGAGCCCATCGCGGTCCGCGGGACCCGGGTGCTCGGCAACCTGGTGCTGGCGGTCGAGGGCGGAACCCGCGCCCTGCCGAGCGAGGCGCTCGACCTGCGGCGCGATGGTCACCCCGGCAGACTCGTGCTCCGCCTGCCCGGTGCCCGACCCGCCCTGGTGCGGCGACGCCTGACCGCCGTGTCCTCGTCCGCGCAGGACCTGCTCGCTGGATTCGGGCCTTCACTCCCGGACATCTCCCTGTCCGAGACCCGACCTGACGGGACGGTGCGGCGCTGGTATCCGCGGCCGGACCTGCTCGAGTCCGGACCGTGTGATCGCCACTTCGTGGGCGCCGTGGACGACAACGGCGACCTGCGGCTGCGCTTCGGGGACGGGCACCACGGCCGGCCACCGCCGAACCTGGGGGCCCTGTCGGTCTCGGTGCGCCTGCTCGCCATGCACGGCCACCGGGTGGCGCGCGGACACATCCGCTACGTGATCGACGCCCCGGACGGCATCCTCTCTGTGAGCAACGTCTCGCCCTCCCTGGCCCATCGCGCGCCGGAGTCGGTGGACCAGGGCCGTCGCCGGGCGCCCGTGGTGCTCAGGACGCCAGCCTCCTGCGGTACGACCGCCGAGGTGGTCGACGTGGTCGGCGCCATCCGTGGGGTGCGCGAGGCGGTCGCACAGCGGCGCTGGGCGGGCAACCTGACCCGCATCGTCGTGTTCGTGCTTCCCGACGTCAGCGACGTGCTTCCCGCCGATCTGGAAGCGGAGGTCATCGGCCGGCTGTCGGTCCGCCGCCTGCTGGGGGTGGCGCTGGACGTGGCCCCCCCGTCCTACGTGCCCGTGACTGCCCAGCTGCGCATCGGCGTCGCCCCCGGGCACGCGCCGGGGCTCGTGATCGACGGCGTTCGTCAGGCGCTCTCGGCGGATCCGGGGGGCTTCTTCGACCGCGCCCGGTGGGGCTTCGGACAGCCGCTCCGGGGCGGCGTGCTCATCGCGGCCGCGGGCGCGGTTCCCGGCGTCGCCTGGGTCCAGCTCGACCCCCTCTCCCGCCGCGACACCGGCGTCCACGGCAAGGACCAGCTCGCCATCGGACCGACCGAGGTCCTGCGCCTCGCTCGGGGAGGGCTCGACGTGGCCCTCGGGGCGGCGCCATGAGTGGCTCCGGCGACCGCGGCGGCTTTGGTCGCGACCTCCCCGCACCGGCCCGGGCGCCCGGCCGTCCCGCCATGCGCAGGCGGCTCGACGGGCGGCTCGAGCAGGACCCGATCCTCGCTGCGATGGTGGACAGCCCGCCCCTGCGCTCGCTGGTCGAGGCGACCGCCTCGCTCGCCGGGATCCTGGCGTTCTACGAGGATCGCATGGCGGCGGAGGGCCACCTGATCTCCGCGACGCGCCCCCGGGCGGTGCACGAGCTCCTGGCGCCGCTCGGTCTGCGCCCCCGTCCGGCCCTGGCCGCCACCACCTGGCTCGCCGTGCTGGTCGACGAGCGGCGGGGAG
>CALATR010001230.1 GCA_937891875.1 uncultured Pseudomonadota bacterium
GAACTCGAAGCCGTCGGCGACGTCCGCGACCATCGCACCCGATCCTGCGACCGTGGAAGACACGCTCGCCTGCGTGGCTGCAGGCTGGAGCGATGACGACGACGATGCCGAGCAGTACAGGGTCCGCTGGCTGGTCGGACCCGACGAGATCGCGACGGGACCGGAGCTGGACGCATCCACGCTGACCCGAGGGATGTCCGTCCGGTGCGAGGCAACTCCGGATGATGGCGACGACCTCGGCACGCCCGTCACCAGCGAGTCGCTCGTGCTCTCCAACGCGCCCCCCCGCCTGGACAGCGTGACCATCGCGCCAGAGGACCCCGTCGTCGCGGACGCCATCTTCGCAGCCCCGGGTACGAGCTACGACGCGGACGGCGACGAAGTCACGTTGACCTATCGGTGGTTCCGGAACGGGGTCGCGGTGACCACCCTGGAGACGCTCCCGCCCGGGAGAGCGGTCAAGGGCGAGGAGATCTCCCTCGAGGTGACCCCGCACGATGGATTCGTAGCGGGGGCGGTCGTCCTGTCCAACACGCTCACCGTGGGCAACACCGCCCCGACCGTGGACGGCGTGGTCGTCGACCCGACCGACGTGTTCACGGACACGGTGCTCACGGCGTCCGCGCTGGTGACCGAGCCAGACCCCGATGCCGTCACCGTCACGTACGACTGGCAGGTCAATGGCAGCTCCACCGGCGAGACGTCCGACACCCTCGATGGCGCGGCTGCGTTCGACAAGGGCGACGAGATCGTCGTGTACGCGACCGCCGACGATGGCGAGGCGTCGAGTTCGCCCGTAGCGTCGGCGAAGCTGCTGGTCCTGAACTCCCCACCCACCGCTCCCGAGCTGGAGCCTGATCCGGCCGAGTACAGCGCGGGTGACGAGGTGCACTGCAAGGTCGCCACCGCGTCCACCGACGCGGACGGGGACAGCCTGACCTACACGTTCAGCTGGACCCTCAACGGCGCGGCGACGTCTGACGTGGCCAAGACCGTCTACACCGGCGACACTTTTGTCGGAGACTGGGGTGAGGACGACGTGCTGGTGTGCACGGCCAACGTGAGCGACGGGGCCGACAGCGCCACGCAGACGATGAAGGTGATCCTGGGGGCCAAGGTGCTGCTGGTCTACGACGCCCTCAGCGGGAGCGGCGTGGGAGTCAAAGCAGCCCTCGAGGCCGCCGGCCACACCGTCACCTGGTCAGACGACCCCGAGTTCCTATACGACGGCAGCAATCCGGCGCCTGACACCTTTGACGTCGTATTCTTCATCAATGGATCGGCAGGTTCCTCCGACATGCCCAGCGCAGGCCAGAAGGCCATCGTCGACTTCGTCAAAGCTGGCGGTGGCTTTGTGTACAACGAACCAGCAATGTCGGAAGTCAGCAAAGGGCACTATGGGGTGCTCAGCACGCTGTTCGTTGGAACCAGCACCAGCTCTACGACAGGCGGCACGCTGGCGTGGACCACGGTGGGAGTTCACCCGGTACTTGATGGAATCTCGTCCAGCTTCTCCACACCCAAGTGTCACGTACAGAAGGCTACGACCAAGACCGGCGCAACGTTGGTCCTGAAGGCGGGCTCGTGGGAGGGCGCTGCCGTCATGACGTTCGGCTCCGGCCGCTCGGTCGGCTTCTACCATTTCGGTGGCAACAGCAGCGACTGCGACTCCACCAGCGAGATCACTGACCTCTACAGCAACGCCGTGTTCTGGGCAGCCGGCCGGGGGTAGCTCACGCCGCGAACTCCAGCAGAGTCAGGCCGCCGCCGACGTTGAGGGTCGGCCGCAGATGACAGCCGACGTCAGCTGGGTCGGCGTACGTGGGGTGCGCTCCAGGCTCGGCGATCTCCAGATCTGCGGCATAGGCTGTCGGTCTCGCGGAGGATGCCGTGGCTCGAATGCTCATCGTGGTGCTGGCCCTGGCCGTGGCCTGCAACCCCGACGTCGACACCGATGTGGACGAGGTCGCCGACCAGGACGGCGATGGCTTCGACGCGGACGTGGACTGCGACGACAGCGATCCCGGCGCCTACCCCGGTGCCACCGAGATCCCCTACGACGGCGTCGATCAGGACTGCGACGGCGGGGATCTCGTCGACGTGGACGGTGACGGCGCGCCCGGCGGGGAAGGCGGCACGGACTGCGACGACGCCAACGCGGAGCGCTACCCCGGCGCCGCCGAGGTGCCGTACGACGGCATCGATCAGGACTGCGACGGATCCGACCTGCGCGACGTCGACCGGGATGGCTTCGAGGCCGAGGAGGTCGGTGGGCCCGACTGCGACGACACCCGCCGTGCGGTGAACCCCGAAGCGAGGGAGATCCCCTACAACGACCGCGACGACGACTGCGACGGCGGTGACCTCGTGGACGTGGACGGGGACGGCTTCTCCGGCCACCCCCGCACCGGTGACGACTGCAACGACGACGACGCCGCCATCCACCCCGAAGCGGTGGAGATCTGCGGCGACGGGGTCGACAACGACTGCGACGGCGCCCCCATCTGCGGCTTCTTCGGGGAGCGCTCGGTGCTCGACGCCGACGTCACCATCCGCGGCCTCGGCGGCAGGCTCGGCACCAGCTTCGACAGCGGCGATCTCGACGGCGACGGCGTGCTGGACGTGGTCGTGGGCACACCCGAGCGCAACGGCGAGAACGTGTTCGTCTTCTACGGACCCGTGACCTCGGACCAGGACTACGGCACCGCGGACCTGCGCATCCAGCCCGAGAACACCCGCAAGGGCACCGGCTTCGACCTCGCCGTCATCCCCGACCAGGACGGCGACGGCCTGCCCGACCTCGCCATCGGTCACCCCGAGCTGGATGGCCCCGAGTTCGGCGGCCCACAGCTCGCCGGCGCGCTCTACATCATCGACGGTGCCGCCACCGGGAGCCGCCGCCTGCGCGACGAGGGCGAGCTCGCGAAGTGGTGGGGGGACAGCGAGGACGACGCGCTCGGCACCTTCGTCAGCGTGGCCGACGACCACGACGGCGATGGGGAGCCCGACCTGGTGGTCGGCGCGCCCGATCTGCGCGGCAGCCAGAACGGCTTCGGCTACGTGTTCCGCGGCCCGTTCTCTGGCCGCAGCCCCGCCGACGAGGTCGCTTGGCTCGAGATCGAGGGCAGCACCGACGTGGAGCTGGGTCGCCACGCGGTGAGCCTCGGCGACACCGACGGGGACGGCCTGTCCGACGTCGCCTTCTCCGCCGAGGCCGCCCTGCGCTACCACGGCGCCGTCTACACCGTGCTCGGCGGCGGGGGCGGCGGCATCCTCGCCACCCGGGATGCCGACATCCTGATCCAGGGCGACCCGATCCGCGAGTTCAACGACGGGCTCGGGCGCGGGCTCGACGCCGCCGGAGACTTCAACGACGACGGCTACGACGACATGATCGCTGGCGGAGTGGGCCAGCAGGGCAAGGGCTACCTCTTCTTCGGCCCGCTCACCGCCGGCGTCTCGGTCGACATTGCCGATGTCATCGTCGAGCTGGACATCGACGGGGAGCAGAACATGCTCGGCGACTCGGTGGCCGGGGTAGGGGACCTCGACGCCGACGGCAAGGCCGACGTCGCCCTCGCCGACCCCTTCTTCGACGACAGCCGGGGCGCGGTCTACCTGCTCTTCGGCGGCACCACCGGCGTCGTGGACGCGCTGGACCTGCCGCGGGTCACGGGCGCCACCGCCGGCGACTCCCTCGGCGCGGACTACACCGTCGACGACGCCCGCTCCCTCCGCAGGGTCGGCGACCTGAACGCCGACGGCTTCGACGACCTGATGCTCGGCTCGCCCCACGACAGCGCGGACGGGACCGGCGCGCAGAGCGGTAGGATCTACCTGTTGTTTGGCGGGCCGGGGTTCTAGTGGGGGCGCTCCCACCCGACCCCCGCCCCCTGCGAGACCGGGTGCCAGGCCGCGCTGGTCTCACCCTCGACGCCCTCTTCGTCGCCGAGCACGTCCTCGGCGGCCCCCTGGCAGGCCGGCTGTGGGGCGGCTGTCGCGAGCGGGCGCGACGCCGGGTGGTCGAAGCATTGCGGGCGAGCGGGCCGGGCCGCACCGTGCCGGTCCAACAGGTCGCGGATCTCTCGCCCGAGGCCTTCGCCGAGTGCCACCTGCGTCCGGGCGTGCCGGTCGTCTTCCGCGGTCGCGCCGCCGCCTGGCCGGCCCTCGCTCGCTGGAGTCGCGCCTTCTTCCAGCGTGAATACGGCAGCGACCCGGCGGTGATCTTCGACCCGTCGCAGGCGGGATCGCCGGGATGTGGGCTCTCGACGACCACGCTCGGCGACGTGCTCGCCCGCATCGACGACCCGGATCCGCCCTACGCGCGCTTCCACCCGCTGCTGGACCGTCACCCCGAGCTGCTCCACGACCTCGACCGGGCCTGGCTCGACTCCATGCGGGTCCGCGCCTCGTTCGGCGGCTTCCCCTTCCACACGCTCTTCCTGGGACCGAAGGGGAGCAGCACGCCCATCCACTGCGCCGGCAACGAGAACCTCTTCGTCCAGGTGCAGGGGCGCAAGCGCTGGCGGTTCTGGCGTCCAGACGCAAGGTTCGTCCTCGATCCTCGGGCCAACCGCGCGCCCGCGAAGGCCTGCCCGGTGGACCCGGACGCGCCGGACGAGGCGGTGTGGCCGGGCTTCGAGGAGCTCGACCACTGGCAGGTCGTGCTCGAGCCCGGCGACGTGCTCTACGTGCCGGCCTACGCGTGGCACCACGTGGTCAACCTGGACCAGACCCTCGGGGCCGCCACCCGCTGGACGTCGGTGCCCAACAGCGTGCGCCAGGCCCCGCTGTACTTCGCCCTCGAGTTCCTCAACACCCGCCCGACCCTGTTCCGCACGATGTTCCCCAAGGGCGAGCTCGACGTGACGACCCTGCTCGCCGAGGCCCACGGGGACGGGGCGGGAGGGCGCCGGCCTACTCCGTCGACTCGGACATCTGGCTGAGCAGCAGGTACTCGCGGGTCATGGCGATGTCGCCGTCCGGGTAGACGTCGGCGTCGTCGTAGGCGTACCAGGACAGGGTGGCCGCCCACGCCGACGCGCCGCCGGACAAGACCAGCTCGGAGCCCGAGTGGTCGAAGTCCTCGGCCGAGAACGTGGACGGCTCGGGGATGTCCTCGTCGAATCCAGACCGGTCCTCGGTCGCGGCCCAGGCGTTGTCGTACCGGTAGATCACCTCGATGGTGTCGCTGAAGTCGGGGAGATCCTCGGCGGTCAGCTCGAACTCGAGGTCGAAGGTGTAGCTGGGCTCGCACAGGGGTGCTGCGTCGGTCTGGTCCGGTGCGGTGCCGTCGGGCAGGACCGCCTCGAACGTGGAGTAGGTGACGTCCCCACTCGGGTCGGTGACCACCAGGCCGGCGCTCTTGCCGATGGACGTCTCCTCCTCGTCGAGCTGGTCGCCGTCGAACGTGCCGACGAGGCTGGCGATGGCGTCCGCCGGGCTCTCGGCCATGCCGTCCTGCACGACGGTCCTGTCCGTGACGACCGTCGACGAGACCAGGGTGCAGGTGAACTCCTCCTCGACGCCGATCTGCGAGCCACAGGCGGCCAGCAGGGTCAGCAGCGCCAGGGTGGCGGGGGTGCGGGGCGAGATCATGGCTCCTCCATCGTCCGTGGCTTCAGTGTGCCCCGGCGCTCCCGTCGTCACCACCTCGACATCGAACATTTCATGAGTCAGAATTGATGCATGATGCTCGAAAATGAAGAAGTCTGGGAGATCGCGAGCCGCCAGCTCATCCGGGCGGTCCGTGGAAAACGGAGTCAGGTCGCCTTCTCTCGGAGGCTCGGCTACCGCGGCAACGTGGCGGCCAGCTGGGAGGGTGGGCACCGCGCACCCACGGCGGAAGCGCTGGTCGACGCCATGCGCGCGCTCTCCCTGGACGTCGATGGGGGGTTCGCGCGCTTCCACGCGGACAGTGCGCCGGCCGTGCGCGAGGGGCTCCCGGCCTGGCTGCGCGCCCTGCGCGGACGGGCGTCCCAGGCGGCGATCGCCGAGCGGGCCGGTCGCTCGCGGCACCAGGTGCGGCGCTGGCTCACCGGGGAGGCCAGGCCGCGGGTGCCCGACTTCCTGCGGCTGGTCCACGCGCTCACCGGTCGCGCGCCCGACTGGGTCGCCTGCTTCGTCGACATCGAGCGGGTGCCCGCCCTGGCCGGACAGTACGCCGCCGCGCGGACCGCAGCCCGGCTGGCCTTCGACCACCCCTGGTCGGCCGCGGTGCGCATGGTCATCGACTCGGACGCCTACCGCAGCGACCCCACCGACGGGGCGCTCGCCCGGATCCTCGGGATCCCGCCCGACGTCGTCGGGGAGGCGGTCGACGCGCTGCTGGCGGGGGGCCTCGCCCGTCGGCAGGGAGAGGCGCTGGTCGCCGAGTCCACCTTCACCGCGGACGCCCAGGCCTCGGAGGCCGATCGCCGTCGGCTCAAGGCGCACTGGGCCCGGGTCGCGACCGCGCGGCTGCAGCACGAGCACCCGGAGGATCTCGTCAGCTTGAACCTGGCGATCCTGTCGAAGGCGGACCTCGACCGGGTGCGTCAGCTGCAGCGCGAGTACTTCCGCGCCCTGCGCGGGCTGGTCGCGTCGTCGGAGCCGTCCGAGACCGCGGTGCTGATCCTGATGCACACGGTGTCGCTGACCGGGGAGTGAGGCGGCCGCGGGGAGGCCCGCCTACAGATCGACCTCCTCGCCCGCCGCGAGGCCCCGCTCGTACGCGTCGAGGTCCACCCGGATGCCCCGGCCCCGCTTCAGGTGCAGCTCGCGCTCGGCGTAGTCCTGCACGGCATCGCGGCGGACCTGCAGCGCAGGCTCGACCACGGCGAGGGCGGTGGCGTCCACGCTCGCCCGGTCCTGCTTGGAGGCGGCAGCGAGGCGCTCGACCAGGGTCGCGGCGGCGCCCACGCGGAAGTCGTCGTGCCAGCGCTTGTCCTGCTTGCCCCCGTGGTCCGCCGAGAGCCACTGCAGTCGGGGCACGAGCCCGTCGTAGAGCGCCTGCAGGGTGTCGAGCTCGCTGGCCGGGCCGACGACGACGACCTCGACGTGCTTGCCGTCCTCCCGGGTGTAGGCGAGGCAGCCGTTGACCTCGGCGAGCCCCGCCGCGAGCACCGACTTCCAGCGGCGCAGGCGGCGGGCGCGCTCCAGCACCCGCTCGACCACCTCGACCTGCGCGGCGGCGTCCTCGGCATCGAGGAGCGCCTGCAGGCGGTGGGCATCGATGAGGGCCTGGGCCTTGGCCGCGGCTGCGGTGGCCTCGTGCACGTTGGGCGAGCCGGCCAGCGCGAGCAGCTTGCGGACCCGGTCGAGGAGATCGGACATGGGCCGCGGATACTCCCTGCGATCGCCTCCGTCGACCGGGAGACCTCAGTCCGCGGCGCCCGCCTCCGGTCCGGCGTTCAGCTCCTTGAACTGGCAGAAGATCCGGTACGAGCGGAACTCCACGCCGATCTTGTCCCCGGTCGTGCGCACCGAGACCGGGGTCTGGCGGTGCTTGCTGCACACCGGCACGTCGATGTGGGTGCCGCCCAGGGTGGTGACCCCGGCGGCGCTCGCGAGGTTGGCCGCGTCGCTGACTGCGGTCAGGCCGACCGTGCCCGTGGCGGGCTCTCCGCACCGGGCGCAGCCGTCGGGCCAGGTGAGGGGCAGGGCGGCCTTGGCCTCGAAGATCGGGTCGTTGTGGACGTAGTCGATGTCCAGTGGCTGGAGCAGCTCGGTGCCGCCCCACCACTCGCCACACGCGCCGCAGCGCACGACCTTGAACGCGCGCATGCCGAAGGGGTGCTCGTCCGAGGTCAGCGTGGCGCCGCAGCCGGGGCAGTCCGCCTTCCAGGCGCCACCCTGGGTCGTCGTGCGCACCATGCCCAGCCCGAACATGAACACGAAGAACCCGGCGATCCCGTAGCCGCAGAACCCGAACTCCCAGGTCCAGCTGGCCGCAGCGATGCCGACACCGACGATGCCGAGGATGACGATGTAGATGAGGCCGCCCGTGGTGCGGCCCTGGTTGGCGACGACCTGGCTGGTCGGCACGGTCGACATGGAGACTCCGGGAGGAAGCGGCGGTCGGGGCTGGCGGCGGGAGGTAGTCGACGAGGGGCACCACGCCGGTGTCGTGCTGGATTGTCACTGCGGTGACGAGGGCGCGGGGCCGGCTCGATCTCTTCTTGAAGCTGAACCTCGATGCGGCACAACGGGCCCGCGAGGGGGTGACGGATGCGAGCCTTTGTCCGAAGTGTGGTCCTGCTGCTGGCTGCGTCCTGCACGGTGCCGGGAGCGGCTCCCGACCTTGCCGATCTGTCCGCCTCGCACCTGAAGCTGCGTCCGCTGGAGCGGACGGCGCTGACGCTGCCTGGCGCGGCGGACGCCAGGTGCCGAGCGGACTTCGACGGGGACGGGAACGACGACGTGCTCGTCGACGTGCGGCCCGACGGCGTCTCGCGCGCCCGCCTGCTCCTGGGCGGTGAGCCCCCGGTCGTCAGCCCGGCGGAGCTCCCGTTCACAGGCTACGAGGTCGCGGCCTGCGGTGACTTCAACGACGATGGCTACGCTGACGTGTTGATCGCCGACGGTCTCGGCACCCTCGAGAGCGTGCCGCAGCTCTACCTCGGCTCCTCGGCCGGCTCCTGGGGCGCTCCGGCGTGGACCCTGCCCGCACAGCAGTCTGTCGTGGCGATTCCGTCCGATCACGACGGAGACGGCGTCACCGACCTGTGGATCAGCGACGGGAACGGGTCGGTCGACCTCTACCTGGGTGGATTCACCGCCGGGCTCGACCGCACGCCGACGCTGTCGATGACCGCCGGGGCGGGGCTGTCCACCCACTTCGTCGACCACCTGCTCCTGGCCGACCTCGACCACGACGGCGACGAGGAGCTGCTGGCCAAGGGGCGGTTCTGGGCGGACACCGAGACGGGCACGACCACCGTGATCACGGCGGAGACGGGCCACGAGGGCTGGGTGTTCGAGATCCACGGCACGAACGCGGGCACGGGCGCGGCGTGGCTGGACCACTTCTACGCGAGCGCGTGCACCTACGCCTGGGACTACGACACCGACGGCAGCTACGTCTACCGGTGTTGGCTGGACTGGACGGAGACCGACGTCAGCGCGCCGCTGTTCCTGACGGCGGACGCGACCGTCTCCGGAGACGCGGTGACGGTCCTGCAGGCCGAGCACTGCTCGGGCACGCTGTCCTGCCCGACCGTGCGCGACATCGAGCTGTGCCACCAGGGCTTCTGCACCTCCCTCGCGGGGACCGTGCCCGGAACGCCGATCAGCCTGGACCTGGACGGCGATGGCACCAGCGAGCACCTCGTCGCCGACTACGAGCGTTCGGACTGGGTGTTCGAGACCTACGGCAGCACGCCTGGCACCAGGCTCGGCTTCACCATGTCCAACGTCAACAGCGGCGTCGTGGTGGACATCGACGGGGATGGTGACCAGGAGTGGGTCGGACCGGATGGGCGCGACACGGTCAGCATCGTGGGGATGGCGCCGCCGCCCGACGCAGACGGGGACGGCTTCACCGCGGACGTGGACTGCGACGACAGCGACGCGAGCATCCATCCCGGGGCGCCGGACACCTGGTACGACGGCGTCGACAGCGACTGCGCCGGCAACTCCGACTTCGACCAGGACGGCGACGGCGAGGATGCGGCCTCGGGCGGCGGCCTGGACTGCGATGACACCGACGCGGCGATTTTCCCCGGTGCGAGCGAGATTCCGGGCGACGGGGTCGACCAGGACTGCGACGGTGGAGAGGTCTGCCTGGTGGACGGGGACGGGGACGGCTACCGGCCGGACGGATCGACTGTGATCAGCGCCGATCCCGACTGCTCCGATGCCGGCGAGGCCCTCGCGACCGCACCCGACGGGGACTGCGACGACGCGGACGCGGCCATCCACCCGCTGGCCGTCGAGGTGGTCGGGGACGAGCTCGACCAGGACTGCGACAGCACCGAGCTCTGCTTCGCCGACGGGGATGGCGACGGCTACCGCACCACGGTCGAGGTCAGCAGCATCGACCTGGACTGCACCGACGCCGGCGAGGCCGCTGCGAGCGTGGCCGCGGGCGACTGCGACGATGCCGACAGCGGCGTCAACCCCGGGGCGACCGAGATCCCGGGCGACGGCATCGACCAGGACTGCGACGGCTTCGACCCGTCTGCGGCCGCAGGGTGCAGCAGCGCCAGCAGCTCGCCGTGGATGCTGGGCGCGTGGCTCGGGGTGCTGGTGCTGGCGGTGCGCCGCCGGCGGGGGTGAGGGCCGGTCTGCCGATCAGTCCGCAGGCACGCTCGGCATCTTCATGCGCAGCGCGCGCAGCACGTCGGTCACGGCGTCGAGCTGCATGGCCGTGGCGCCGCCCTCCGACGCCAGCTCCACCACCGCCTCGGCGATCGCCATCTTGGTCGGTCGATCGATGCTGTTGCGCAGCCGCACCAGGGCCGCGATGCGCTCCTCGTTGATGTCCAGCCGGAGCTGCTCCCGGAGGAAGTCGACCGGCAGGGAGGTGCGGAAGTACCGGTTGAACTTGTCGACCACCCGCTGAAGCGCGGCGTCGTCCGGAGGACCGTCGGCCGAGATCACCGTGAGGGCTGCGTGGGAGAAGGCGAGCATGCCGAACTGCTCCCGCTGGCCAGCGGTCAGGTTGGCGCCGTCGGCCGAGGTGAAGACGCGGAAGGCGCCGATGAGTCCGAACACGGGACCCGCGGCGACCATCAGCCCTCCGATGGCGAACAGGCCGATGGCGACCGTGACCGTCCCGCCTCCCGACGCCGCGGCGGACGCCCAGCCGATGAGCATGGCGACACCGATGGCGAGCGCTCCGACGACGGACGCGAGCATGCCGGTGCCGAAGGCACGAAGTGCTTCGAAGAACATGATTCCCCCAGTTGGAGGCCGGGTAGTCCGGCGGGGTGGGGGACGCACGTGGGGTTTGCGGCTCACGCGCCCATGGCGTCGAGCAGCAGCTGGATGGCCTCGCGTTCCTCCGCAGCGATGCCGGCGAGGAGGCGCTCGCGGGTGAGGGGGTCGACCGAGGAGGCCTCGCGGAGGACGTGGAGGAAGCCGGACGTGGCTTCGGGGTGCTCTGCGATGGCGCGCATCACCACGGCGAACTCGTCAGGCCGGGCCCGCTGGAGCAGCGGGCCGCCAAGGACCCAGACCGGCCAGTGGTGTGCGAGTGACGCGGTCGAGAGCCAGCCTTGTCCGACGCCCTCTGACATCGCCAGTGCCGTTCCGGCGGAGACCTGCATCGCCTCGAGCGGAGACAGGTCGGGGAGTCGGTCCAGTTCTCCCCGCTTGTCCGTCGGCACGCCGATGCGGCGGCGCTGGACCACGTTCGAGCGCTCGGTCTCCAGGCAGCCGACGACCAGGCTGGTCCACACGGCGTTCTCGGCCGGCTCGATGGGCGAGGGGAGCACGGCGAGGGCATCCTCCGTTCGACCGGACACGATCGCGGCGGCGACTCCCGGCCCCACGTGCCGCAACTCGTGCAGGTCCACCGCACCGAAGGCGAGCATGTCGTCGACGGCGGCATCGAACTCCCGCAAGGCCAGCCACGCAAGGCCGCGCTCCTCGAGCTCGTCTCCGTCCGACGGCGGCCCTGCGGTCAGGCGCTCTCGCAGCAGGTCTTCCGCGCGCTGGCTCACGGCGGGTGGGCCGTCGAGTGCCGAGCAGAGGTGCGTCAGCGTCAACGGTGCTGTGTCGAGCGCCTCCACCAGTACGTCGTGCTCGGACAGGTTCGCGGCGCTGACGATGTACGAGAGCGTGGGCTCCGCCGCGAGGTGGGCCTCGGGCCTGGCCTCCCCCAGCGCCACCCAGAACTGCTCCGCCAGACGAACCGCGTCCTGCCGCGCCTCGTCTCCAGCCCCCGCGTACCACAGCCGGTAGAAGTCCTGGATGAAGCGGATCTTGTCCTGGCCTTCGCCCCCGCGCTCCCGCATCTCGATCCAGATGCGGAACAGGCGCTCGCGGACCTCCCAGTAGCGGCTACGACCGTCCTTCCGGCCGCCCTTGGCCACCAGGCGCTCGTCCTCGAGCTTGGCCAGCACCGCGGTGACCTGGTTGGTGCCCAGGCGCATGCGCCGGGCGAGGTCCGACGGCAGGATCGGGTCGTGGTGCAGGGCCATCTCGACCACGACGTCGCGCATCTGGTCGGAGAGATCGTCCAGGCGGGCCTGGTAGTAGGGCGTCACCTCGTCCAGCAGCTGGACCAGGGACTCCCAGACCCGCGGCGACACCCCCTCGCGGAGCACGGCGTAGAGCAGCAGGACCAGCCGCGGGTTGCCCCCGGACAGGTGGTAGAGCGCGGCAATGCGGGGGCGCACGAGGTCGAAGCGCTCCAGCAGGGCGGTGGCGCCGTCGTGCTCGGCCCGCCGACGTACCAGGTCGATGACCTCCTGCTGCTCCAGGTCACGCAGGGTGCGGGTCTGGAAGAAGGCATAGAACGGCTGCTTCTCGTCGGTGACCTCGGCGTGGTGGCGGGTGGCCGAGGTCACCAGCGTGCACAGGGGATGGTGCTGGAACAGGGCGCGCAGGCGCTTCTGATCGCGGGCGCTGCGGACCTTGCGCTTGAGCAGCACGCCCAGGTTCTCGAGGATCACCACCAGCCGGCCGCCGCACGCCTGGTCGACCTCACGGATGGCGTCGGCACAGCGGTCGATGACCGTGTCCAGCGGGGCGTCGTGGTCCAGGTCCGGCAGCACGTCCAGCGCGCGGGCGATCTGCTCCAGCAGGGTGGCCAGATCCCGGACCCGGTAGTGCTCCTCGGGCAGGCGCACGACCCGCCAGCCGTCGTCCTGGAGCCGGCGGCTGACCAGCTCCAGCAGGTGGCTCTTGCCCGAGCCGCGGGGGCCGACCACCAGCCACTGCCGGCGGGAAGGCGCCCCCACGTCCGAGCGCAGATCGCCCAGGAGCTGGTCCAGCAGGGCGTGCCGCGCGACGAAGGTCTCCTCCAGGGTCTCGCGGCCGGCCATGCGGGGGTTGAAGAGCAGGGGCGAGGTCATCGGCGTACTCCCGGCACATTGCGCGCCCACCACGCCTGGAGCAGCCCGTCGCGGAAGCGCAGGGTGCCGGGCCAGCCGTGCATCGCCGCCATCTCGCCTCCCCATCGCACCACCCCCACCCCCACCCCCATCCCCGCCATCTCCGAGCTACACCCCCGCTCACAGGAGCACCCATGGGCATGGATGAACTCGCGGCGGATGGGCTGCAGGAGGTCGTCGACCGGGGCGGGCTTGCGGGTGCGGTCACGGCACTGTGGCGGGACGGGCGGGTGGTGCAGCGGGCGGCGGTCGGCTGGCGGGATCGGGAGGCGGGGGAGGCCATGAGGCCGGACGCCATCTTCCGCATCGCGTCCATGTCCAAGCCGGTGGCGTCGGTCGCGGCGCTGCAGCTGCTGGAAGAAGGCGCCTTCGAGCTCGATGATCCGGTGATGCGCTGGGCTCCCGAGCTGGGCTCCATGCGCGTCGCCCGCACGCTGGCGGATCCGCTCGACACCGTGCCTGCGCACCGGCCGATCACCATGGGGGACCTGCTGACCCACCGCTCCGGGCTGACCTACGGCGCGTTCCACCCGGGGCCGCTCGAGGCGATCTACCGGGAGGCCCTGGGCGCCGAGATCGACAGCGTGCGGGATCCCGACGCCTGGATCGCCGGGCTCGCGGGCGTGCCGCTGGTCGATCAGCCGGGGTCGACCCTGCACTACGGCCACTCGACGGACCTGCTCGGCTTCCTCTTGGCCCGGATGGAGGACGCGCCCCTGCCCGACGTCCTGCGGGCGCGGGTCTTCGACCGCCTGGGCATGAGCGACACCGGCTTCGTCGTCCCGGCCGAGCGCCACCCTCGCCGGGCCGTGCAGTACGGCTTCGATGCTGGGGGCGCGCTCACGCCGCTCCAGGTCGCCCCCGGTCAGGCCACCCTCGCCGAGCGCCCGACCGATCTGCCCTACGCCTCCGCGGGCCAGGGGCTGTGGTCCACCGTGGACGACTACCTCACCTTTGCGAGGATCTTCCTGGGAGATGCCTCGGTCGACGGGGTGCGTCTGCTCCGCCCCCAGACCCTCGCGCGCCTGCGCACCAACGTGCTCACCCCCGCCCAGCGCCTGTCCGCCGAGGTCGGCGGCATGCCGCTGTTCGCCGAGGGGCACGGCTTCGGCCTGGGCCTGGCGGTGGTCCTGGAGCCCGACCTCGCCGCCCCGACGATCTGCCGCGGCGCGCCCGGCACGGTCGGCTGGCCCGGGGCGTACGGCGGGTGGTGGCAGGCCGACCCGGTCGCAGGCACGGCGATGGTGTTCCTCACCCACAGCATGATCGAGCGCGACCAGCTCGCAGACGGGATCGGCATGGAGGTCTACGGCGCCATCGAGCTGGTGCACGAGCTGTTCACGGAGGGCTGAGAACCCGGGGTGCGCCGTTCCGACGGGCTCGATGGCCCCTCACGCCGTCGGCGGACCCGTCAGGAACGCCTGGACCTCCTCCGCAGCCAGCTGCAGCGCCTCCTCCCCGCCGTTGAGCAGGTCGAGGTCGTAGGTGATGGCCGCGCTCGCACCGGCGTCGAGCCGGACCTTGAGGCCCGCCGAGGCCTGCGCCGAGCCCGCGAACCCGGCCCCGACCTCCACGTGGGCGTCCAGCGCCTGCACCGCGTCGGCCAGCGAGCCGGCGATGACGTCCACGTCGTTCATCAGGCCGGCGGGCATGGTGCCGGTGACGAAGAGCTGGAGCAGGTCGTCCTTCAGCGACGCGAGACCGTCGGGCCGGGTGGCGGCGACGCTGCGCACCGCGTCGACGAGATCCTTCAGCTCGGCCTTCGTGAGCTTGGACTCCAGATCGATGGTGCCGTCGAGGCGCAGGCCGGCGGCCGCCCCGGACCGACGCAGCACGGGCAGCCGATCGAGGTGGGCCTGCACGCCCCGCCCGACGCTGTGGATCGCCATGCGCTTCTTGTAGGTGACCTCGCCGAAGCTCTCGACGAACGCATCGAGGCTCTGCAGCTCGAGCTTCTCGAAGTCGGCGAGGCTCATCTCGGTCTCGCTCGCCGCGCCCACGTAGCGGTCCATGTCGCCGCTCTTCATGTAGACGGTGACCGCGGGCCCGGACCAGACCGCGTCGTCGGCGCCCGGCGCTCCCTGGCGCACCCCGTAGGAGGCCTTGATGCCGACCCCCAGCTCGAGCGCCAGCGGGGGCAGCGCCGGGATGGGCAGGGGCAGGCCGTTGTTGATGCTCGCCATGCCCGACGCCTCGGCGTAGAGGTCGACCGTCGCCGCAGTGACCTCGCCATTGTCGCGCTGGAAGTCCTTGATCTCGCAGCCGAACCCGGCCTCCCCGCCGAGCGCTGCGCCCAGGGACAGCTTGAGCGTCGTGAGCCGCTCCATGAGCCCGGGGTTCTGGAAGGCCCCGTTGGACATCATGGTCTGCTGGCCGTGGCCGAAGCGCTCCCCGGCGAGGTGGTTGCCCGAGCCGTCGTCGACCCCGGGACGCAGCGACGCGGTCGCCTGGGCGCCCCCCTCGGCGTAGGCCTTGAGCTCCATCTTGGCGCTGGAGAGGTAGCCGGTGGGGTCGATCTGGCCGGACTGCCCGGAGAAGGCGGCGACCATCGTGTCCACGCCCGCGTCGAGTCCGGTGACGATGCCCATGATGAGCGAGAGGAAGGCGCGATCGTCGGACAGGGGGAAGGCGTAGATCTCGTGGACGAGCGTCTTGTAGCCGGTGCCGATCTGGGCGCCGGCGGACAGGCCCACGTTGCCGCGGGACGCTCCGGGCCCGCCCGCTCCGCCGCTGAAGCCTGCCCCCACGCCGACGTCGGCGCCGATGGTGGTGATCCCGCCCCGCACCAGCTCGAAGGTGCCCGGCTCCTTGTGGCTGACCCGCATGTAGGCGTCCTCGCCCACGTGGATCGGGATGCCGAAGGTGGCCCCGACCTGCAGGTCCAGGGCGAGCCCGACCCCGGGCGGCCACAGGTCGACGAAGACGCGCTTCAGGAAGTCCTTGAAGCTGTCGGGGGCGGCGTCCCACAGCATCAGCACGAGGTCCTCGCCCAGGCCGCCGATGATGGGGACCTGCTTGACGCTGTCGAGCATGAACAGGGCTGCGGCGAGGATGGCGAAGCCGAGGATCGTGCCGATGACCCGGCCCACCGTCTTCAGGAAGCCGATCACGTCGTCGACGGTGAGATCGGCGATGAGGCGGTAGAGCCACACCGCGACGTCGGCGACCAGGCCCGCGACGTGCTCCACGATGGGGGCGAAGAGGGGGTGGCCCGGCTGGGTGCGGATGAACTCCTCGATGATGTGCCGCGCAGAGCCCCAGAACCGCGTGATGAGCTCCAGCGCGGCGCCCTCGCTCAGGCTCGCGAGCTGGGAGAGGAGCTGGTCCAGGCTGACCAGGTTCTCGATGACCGTCGCCTCGACCGCGCCGGAGAAGGACCGGTCGCGGTTCGAGATCGCGCCGCCCTGGCCGGAGAAGGTCAGCGCATCGCGGCGCCAGCGGTCCCAGGCCTGGCGGTGGTCCTCCTGCAGCACCGTCTGCACGTGCCACAACAGGGCGTGCTCGGAGTCCGCGACCGACAGCGACTGCATGCGCGCGCAGACGTACTCCTTCTCCGGGCCGGTCTTCGCGTTGCC
>CALATR010001231.1 GCA_937891875.1 uncultured Pseudomonadota bacterium
AGATCTCCTCCTTGCATCGGCGCTTCGGAGGGCGCGGACCCACATACTTGATCCGGCCGTCCTGGATGGCGACGTCGGCGACCTCACGCCCTCGGGGCGTGACGATGGTCGCGTCCCGGAGGATCAAGTCGTACACGGAAGGCCTCCTATGGCGCAGTACCTGGCGGGCGGGCAGGTAGCACCGGCGGTGCCCGCCGACAACCAGAGCCCGGCGGGGCGGTCTGACATGGATGTCGCGATTTTCGTCTCAGTCGTGTCCGCGGCACCAGAGGCCGCGGAGGTGGATCTCGTCATGGACGGGCTCATCGCAGGTTCGGGTAGGGTTGGCACGATGACTGCATGATTGGCGGGCGGAGATGCAAGAGCTTTGGGATCGGCGCAAGTCGGACCCGCAAGAGAAGCGCCCGGCCGGTTTTGGCCGGGCGTTTTTTTGTTTCAGCTTGCGACCAGGCCTCGGCCACCTGGATGACGTCGCCGCCGGACTCGGCCTTGCATTATTTTCATTATTTACCATTCCCTTCGGGTGAAAGGGGAGAAAATGTGCTCCCAGGACTTGCAACGCCTCCGAAGGGGCTGTAGATAAACCGCGTCCGACCGTCGAGGGACGGTTGGGTTTTCGCGGATGAGCCACCAGGCGGTTGTGAGAGCTTGGCCAAGTCAAGGGATCGCCCGTCCAGCAAGTCCGCACTTTCAGAACTTGCACTAACTGCGAGATTCCCCCCCACTCGCCACTGGAGTTCGACATGAACAAGGCCGATCTGACCGAGAAGCTCGCCGAGCGCGCCGGCATCCCCAAGGTCCGCGCCGCCAACTACATCAACATCCTGACCGAGGCCATCCAGGAGGCCCTCGTCCGTGGCGAGAAGGTCACCATCTCCGACTTCGGCACCTTCACCGTGTCCCGTCGTCGCGCCTTCGTGGGCCACAACCCGAAGAACGGCCAGGAGATGGAGGTGCCCCCGCGTCGCATCCCCGTGTTCCGCGCCGGCAAGGGCCTGAAGAACGCCCTCAACCCCGACGAGTAGTCGCCTGGGGCGGGTGGTACCTGCCGCCCGCGTCCTTCGAGGCCTCCTCACATCCGTGAGGGGGCCTCGTGTCGTATGGGGCCCCACACCTCGGGTGGTCTGCGGCGCGTGCACGCCAGACAACGCAGTTTTGCAGTCCAGACCCCACACCAGCCCCTTCCCGCTACCCTCTGCGGTGCTCACTGAGCATCCTGGTCGGGCGCGTCTCCGCCGCGACCCCACCCCAAGCCCCGGTGTGCTCGATGGAAGTCCAGCCTCTACCCCAACCTGCCAAGACCCAGCGCCTGGTGCGGATCGGCGCCGAAGCCAGGATGCCCAGCCGGTTCGGCGACTTCCACGTGGTCGCGTTCGACACGGTGGACGGCAAGGAGCACGGCGCGGTCATCCAGGGCGAGGTCCGGGGAAAGGAGGACGTGCCGCTGCGGATCCACAGCGAGTGCTTCACCGGTGACCTCATGGGCAGCCTGCGCTGTGACTGCCGAGACCAGCTCGAGGCGGCGCTGGAGCTGATCGGTGAGGAGGAGCGCGGCGTCGTGATCTACCTGCGCCAGGAAGGCCGCGGGATCGGCCTCGTCAACAAGATCCGCGCCTACGCCCTGCAGGATGCCGGACTCGACACAGTGGAGGCCAACCATGCGCTGGGCTTCCAGGATGACGAGCGCACGTACGAGCTCGCGGCGGAGATGATCGAAGAGCTCGGCATCCGCAGCGTGAGACTCATCACGAACAATCCGAAGAAGGTCCGGGGTCTGCAGGACAACGGGGTCGAGGTGTCGGGCCGCATCTCGCACAAGATGCCGGCGAACCCTCACAACTTCGACTACCTGCAGACCAAGAAGCGCAAGAGCGGCCACCTCCTCTAAGGTGTTGGGGGAGGCCTGCAGGCCCACCTGCCCCGATCCGCCGCCGAAGCCCGGGTTCCCAGTCGGGGACCCGGGCTCGACTGTTGCGCGTCTGTCGGGTTTGTCGGTCCCTGATCCGCGATCGACGCGCACCGGGGACATCTGCGGTTGCCAATCGTCACGATCCCAGGCATGCTGCGCCTCGTGAAGTTTCTGTCGGTCGCTGCCAGCAGGCACGGAGGCACGGTCATGGTCAGGTTCGCAGCCCCATTCATCTCACTCGTCGGTCTCTCGGCCATCGCCCTCACCGGGTGTGGTCCGAAGGAAGACATCGTCGAGCTCGCTCCCGCCGCGCTGGAGATCAGCACGAAGCGGCTCGAGTTCGGCGAGGTCGCCCGGGGTGACCGCCTCGACAAGGAGGTGACGATCACCAACGCTGGCGACGTGCCCATGGGCATCAAGGGCATCTTCCTGGCCTCGGCCGAGGACTCGGACGCCGGTCACGTCGGCTCCTACCGCCTGCTCTGGAACTGCGGTGACGTCGTCGTCCCCGACCTCAACGACACCGACGCGGCCACTTCCAAGCGCATGCCGCCTCCGCCGGACGACACCGCGGACTCCGGCTTCGAGACCGGCTTCGAGACCGGAGACACCGGTAGGACCCCGACCAGCTCGGAGTGCGTGCTGCCGGGCGGCGGCCGCCTGACCCTCCGGGTCCGCTTCCAGCCCACCCGGGCCGGCGGCAACCGCGACTCGATCATCATCGAGACCTACGGCGATGACCCGACCGCGGACGAGAACACGGGCAAGGCGCCCGACGAGTACAACCACCGTGACCTCGACACGACCTGGAAGCAGATCTTCCTGATCGGAGAGGGCGGTGCCACCACGCCTCGCGCGCTGATCACGCCCAAGACCCTGGACTTCGGCTTTGTCTTCGCCCGCCAGGAGCGCACCCAGTACTTCGCTATCCGCAATGCGGGTGACGGCGAGCTGCGGCTGCTGTCGGTGGGCAAGGACGGCAACAACTGCTCGGACAACTTCACCATCAAGGGGCCGACCGAGGTCATCAACATCTCGGGCTCCCAGGCCCAGGTCGTCTCCGTGACCTACGACGCCGATGACGATGGTGAGGACCGCTGCCGCATCCGCGTCGTCACCGACGACCCCCAGACCGAGGACTCCGAGATCGAGACCACGGTCCTCGCGGTGGTCAACGGCGGCAGCAACCCCGCCAACAAGGCGCCCCAGGTGATCATCCACTCCCCGGCGCCCGGCTACGCGCACCAGGGCATGGGTCCGATCCCGCTCGAGCTGACCGTGTTCGACGAGAACGAGCCGGCGGACGGCCTGTACTGCAAGGTGCGCTCGGCGCTGCAGGGCATTCCCGACGGCCGCCCGGCTCTCGCCGACTGCCGTCCGGACGCGGGCAACCCCTCCGGCCACCAGATCGTGCCGGTTCCGGTCGACTTCTACGTGCAGCCCGGCCTCGAGGTCCTGCTGGTCCGCGTGACCGACAGCTCCGGCGTCACCCGTGAGGCCTCCCTGCCGGTCCTCATCAACGCCTCCTACCCGCCGTCCGACGATGACGGTGACGGGTTCGGCCGCACCGGCACCTACCGCGACTGCGACGACACCAACCCGTCCATCTACCCGCTGTCCGCGGAGATGTTCGACGGTCGCGACAACGACTGCGACCGCCTCATCGACGAGGGCACCGACGGCTTCGACGACGACGGCGACGGCATGAGCGAGGCGCAGGGCGACTGCGACGACACCAACCCCGAGACCTACAAGGGTGGTCCGGAGCTGCGCGACACGTTCGACAACGACTGCGACGGCATCGTCGACGAGACGACCGAGGCCTACGACGACGATGGTGACGGCTACACCGAGCTGGAGCGTGACTGCGACGACAACGATCCCAGCGTCTTCCCCGGCGCCGTCGAGCTGTGCGGTGACGGCGTCGACAACGACTGCGACCAGATCCCCGACGTCGCCGACCCGGGTGGCTGCCAGTCGACCGACTCCATCCCCATGATCGTCGGCCGCATCGACCTGGCCCGCACCTCCATCGAGGAGGGCGACACCGTCGCTGCGTTCGTCGAGACCTACGAAGAGGACGGCGACGCGCTGACCTACGAGTGGGAGGTCCAGGGCGGCGCCGGTGAGATCGACGACCCCACCGCGGCCACCATCAACTGGACTGCGCCGGACACCGTGTCGGCCCGCGACCTCATCGGTGACGTGTTCCGCATCTACGCGGTCGTCCGCGATGACGACGGCAACCAGGACTGGAAGTTCGAGCAGATCTGGATGTACCGCACGGGTGACCTGAACAACCCGCTGCCCAAGGTCGTCCAGGTGGACCGCGGCGGCGCCGGGTGCTCCACCTCCGCTGCCAGCAGCCTCGCGCCCTGGTCCTTCGGCCTCATCGCCGGCCTCGGCCTGCTGGGTGCTGCGGTCCGCCGCCGGCGCGACTGAGTCCTTCGACGGGGGTCGCCGCGCGGCCCTCGATCCAACGCTTCCGCCGCCCCCGCCTCTGTGGGGGCGGCGGTCTTCGTCTGGGGACCGGGGGGCCGGGTCGCGAGGCCCGCACCGTCACCCCGCGGATCAGCCGCGGCAGATCGCTCCGCTGGCGAGGGCGGCGGCGGTGTCGGCCCGCAGCGTCCAGGCGCCGAGGCCGAGGGGTTGAGCGCCCGCGTCCAGGGCCAGGTCGACCTCCCGCTCGGTGAGGCCACCCTCGGGTCCGACGATGGCCGCGGCGGGTCCGGTCACCCGCGCAGGCTCGGCGCCGGGCAGGGCCACCCACACGCCCAGGTCGGACGGCAGGTCCGCGAGGGCCTGACCCAGGGAGTCATGGGCGTACAACGTCGGGAGATCGGCGCGTCCGCACTGCTGGGCGGCGGCCTCCACCAGGCGCTCCCAGCGGTCGATCCGGGCCGGTCGCTTCACCGAGCGGTGGGCGGCGAAGATGTGCAGGTGGGTGATCCCCGCTTCGACCGCCATGCGCACGGCCACGTCGTGAGCCTTGGGCTTGAGCTGGCCGAGCAGGAGGTGGGCCGCCTGGTCGGGTGCGGCCACCTGGACCGGTCCGTCGGGGCGCACGATGGCGATGCCACCCTCCACGGAGACGACCTCGACCGCGCGCTGCTTGCCGCCTCCGTCGAACACCACCACCCGGGCGCCGGGCCCCAGACGCAGCACGCGCAGCAGGTGGTGGGAGGCCGCCGCGTCCAGCGCCGCCTCGTCCTGGGGCAGCGACTCCACCCGGAAGCGGCGGCGCAGGCTCACGGGACGTCCGGGGGCGATGGATCGGACCGGCGGCGGTAGCGGAGCGCGACCCAGGCGCCGTCGACGAGACGCTCGTCGAGCTCGAAGACCGGGTCGAACACGTCGCGCACGAGGTGCTCCCGGTCGGCGAGGATCCCGGCGGCCACGAACCAGGTCCCGGTCAGGCGCACGAGGTCGGCGGACAGGCGGACCAGGAGCTCGGCGTGGAGGTTGCCCAGCACGAGGTCCCAGGAGCCGGTCACCCGATCCACCGGGGTCGTGTCGAACTCGGCCTGCAGCGCATTGAGCGCGGCGTTGGCGTGGGCGTTCCGGATGGCGCTCTCCTCGACGTCGATGCCGTAGGCGCGCAGGCCCGCGCGGGCGCCGAGCAGGGCCAGCACGCCCGAGCCGCAGCCCACATCGAGGCAGGTCGAGAGGCCGGGCAGCACGGGCTCCATCAGGGCCAGCGCCCCCTTGGTGCTCTCGTGGTGGCCGGTGCCAAAGCCCTGACCGGGCTCGATGAGCAGGGCGCCTTCGGGGGCGTCCCACGGCGGCGCCACGGTGAGCGTGTCGCTGATCCGGATCGGTGTGAAGCCGTCCTTCCAGCCCTCCTCCCAGTCCTCCTCGACCACGGGCTCCCAGCGGACCTCACCCACCTCGGCGGGCAGGCCCTGCTCGATGGTGTCGTGGTCGACGTCCTCGAACCAGGCGGTCAGCACGCGCCGGCGGGGCAGGGGAGGGGGCGTGCCGGTGTCCCAGGGCTGGCGGGGAGGGGGCTGTTCGCCCTCGCGGAAGCCCTCCTGCACGCCGGCAGCACCCAGCGAGAACAGGGCGCGCGACACGCCGCCGACGGCCCCCGCGGGGACCTCAACCAGGAGCGCTTCCCAGGCCATCTGCCGATCAGCCCTCGTCCGCGCCGGGAGCACCGGCGGCGGCCTTCTCGCCGTTGGCGGCCTGCTTGCGGTGGGCGGCGATGAGGCGCATCAGGTCCTCGATGCCGCGCTTGGTCCGCACCCAGCCGCCGTCGGGGGTCACACCCTTGACGAAGAAGGTCGGGGTGCCCCGCACGCCGGCCTTCAGCCCGCTGACCGCGTCCATGCCGATGCCGCGCTGCACCTCCGGATCCTGCACGCACTGCTGCACGGCCGCCACGTTGACCCCGCGGTTGCCGACCAGTCGGTCCAGCTCGGTCGGGTCGTAGCCGACCTGGCGCAGGGCTCCCTGGTTCACGTACAGATCGGAGTTGACCTCCCAGAAGCGGCCCTGCTGCCCGGCGCAGTCCGCGTAGACCGCCGCTACGCAGGAAGCCAGGTTCGGAGGGTCGTTCTTGGGCAGGCCCGGGTTGCACTGGCCGGACAGGGGGAAGACCTTGAACGACAGCTTCACGTCGGGCTGCTCGGGGAGCCAGTGCTTGAGCTCCTTGCTGGCCTCTGCGCAGTGACCACACAGGTAGTCGGCAAACTCGACGACGTGGTAGGCCGCGTCCTCCGGGCCCTTGGTCGGCTCCGAGCCGTCGAGCTCGAGCGGGTCCTCCAGCACGTCGTAGTACTGGGTGAGGTCGACCTTCTCGCCGCGGTCGATCTTGTCCTCGACGTCGGCGACGCTCTCCTCGGCGTTGCCGGCGAACCCGGTCACGTGGCCGCCCACGACCAGGGCGAAGAAGGCGGTGGTGACGGTCCACAGGGAGCGGTCGGAGAAGACCGCGCCGAGGTCCTTGAACAGTCCGTGCTCGGTCTGCTTGAGGCCCACCAGGGCGGACACGAGCACGATGATGTTCGACAGGTAGATGGACACGCAGAAGATGCACAGCTTCTGCTCGATGAAGAGCACCGAGGCGAGCAGCAGGGTGAGCAGCAGGTTGAGGATGCCGAACAGACCGGCGATCTGGAAGAAGCGCTCCACGTGCTCGGTGGCGGCGGCCGCGGCGATGAGCAGGCCGGTGAAGAAGGCCAGACCCAGCAGGGTGATCGGCGTCTCCATCGCCGATCCGCCGAAGATCACCGAGTAGACACTGTCGTTGATGGACTCGCAGTCGATGGTCGCGTTGACCGAGCAGATGGCGGGCTCGGTGCTGCTGCGGACCTTCAGGTACAGCAGGTAGCCGTTGGCGCCGAGCGCGACGGCGGACGCGGCGGCGATGCCCCAGCGCGGAGACTGCATGGCGACCGCGGCGGCCGCGACGACGGCGCCCAGGGTCCAGCCGAAGACGCCCCAGGGGTTGCCCATGAGGGTGAGGGCGATGCCCACGGCCGCGGCGACGGCTGCGAGGGCGAACAGCCCGTACTTGATGACGTTCATGGGCGCCTCGTTGGGGGTACGGCGGGGTGGGTCCGCTAGCGGCACGCCGTATCCGGCGAGTGCGGCACCGGGCAACCGGGGAGTTCGCCGGTGACGAGGTCGGACACGCGCTGACGGGCCTAGCGTCCCCGCTCGATCGCCCGCTTCGCGTCCTTCTCCTTGAGCGTGTTGCGCTTGTCGTGGAGCTTCTTGCCCTTGCCAAGCGCAATCTCGAGCTTGATGCGCCGGCCCTTCAGGTAGATCCGCAGGGGCACGATCGTCATGCCCTTCTGGCCGATGCCCTTCTCGAGCTTGGCCAGCTCGCTCTGATTCAGCAGCAGCTTGCGGGGGCGCAGGGGCTCATGGTTGTTCCGGTTGGCCTGGGGATACGGCGAGATGTGGCAGCCGTGCAGCCAGGCCTCGCCCTTCCTGACCCCGACGTAGGCCTCCTGGAGGTTGCCGCGGCCGTCGCGCAGGGACTTCACCTCCGAGCCCATGAGCACGAGCCCGGCCTCGAACTCGTCGGTGAGCTCGTACTCGAAGCGGGCGCGGCGGTTGACCACGAGGTCGCGGATGGTGTTGTCGGACGACACGTCGGAAGCTCCAGGGCCCAGCCTCCTAACGCGACCGACCCACGCTGCGTCCATCCGTCCCACTTCCCCCCACCGCAGCGGCCCTGGATCCCGTTCCTCCCACTTCCTCCCACTCCGCTTCCCCCGATCTATCGGCAACGATCCCCACAGCATCGGCATGGGTTTCCCACAGGCGACCTGGGGGCTGGGGACGACTGTAGGGGGCGCGCCCCGATGTGCAGGGGATGGAGGGCGGTGGATCCAAGGGTCGGACAGGGATCGGCGAGGGCTGAAGATCGGCATTGGACCCGAATGATAGGCGTACCCTCTGCGTCGGATCCAACCGTGTGGGGTCGTGGGGTTGAAGGTGGGGAGAAGTGGGGTATGGTGGGTCACGGTGGTTTTCGCGGGGGAGACCATGGAGGGTCCCGGTGCTTCGAGTCCGCTGCCAGGCCACAGCCACGCTGGATGCGAAGGGTCGCCTCGCATTGCCGGCTGTGCTGCGCCGGGCGCTGGACAAGCACGACGTGACCAGCCTGGTCGTGACCTTCCACGGTGGATCCCTGTGGGGCTGGACCCCCGAGGTCTTCGAGCAGACCATCGAGGGCCCGATCTCGGAGCAGGATCCATTCGATCCCGCGGTGGCCCAGTTCTCCCACGCCATCCTCGCCCCCGCCCAGGAGCTGGACATCGATGGTCAGGGTCGGATCCGGGTGCCGCCGATGCTGCGGGACCTCGCCGGTCTCGAGAAGGAGGTCGTCGTCAACAGCCTGGGCAACCGCATCGAGCTGTGGGATCGGGAGAAGTGGGACGCCCACTTCGCGCGGTGCCTGCAGGCCGCTCCCAGCCTCACTGGCATGCCGAGGACGAAGTGAGCGACTTCCACCACATCCCTGTGCTCCGCGATGAGGTCCTGGCCGCGCTGGCCCCGGCGGATGGTGAGGTGTTCGTCGATTGCACCCTGGGCGGTGGGGGTCACACCGAGTCGCTGCTCCAGGCGGCCGACTGCCGGGTCATCGGGCTGGACCGCGATCCCACCGCCCTCGCCGCCGCCAGCGCGCGACTCGCCCCGTTCGGAGATCGCTTCACCCCGGTCCGCACGCCCTTCTCCCGGCTGGGGTCGGTGGTGGCCGAGCTGGGACTTGCAGGCATCGACGGAGTGCTGGCCGATCTGGGCGTCAGCAGCCCACAGCTCGACACGCCGGAGCGCGGCTTCAGCTTCCGCTTGCAGGGTCCGATCGACATGCGAATGGATCCCGATCAAGAGCTTTCTGCCTTGGATATCGTCAACACTTTCAGAGAAGAGGAGATCGCTGCGCTCGTCTTGCGTTATGGAGAGGAGCGTCGGGCTCGACGGGTCGCACGCGCCATCACGGCGGGTCGCCCGTTCTCCGACACGGTCGCTCTCGCTGAAGTCGTAGCCAAGGCCGTCGGGACCCCCAAGGGCGGATCGCGCATCCACCCTGCCACCCGCACGTTCCAGGCACTTCGCATCGTCGTCAACGACGAGCTCGGCGAGCTGGAGCACCTGCTCCCCGCGGCCGTGGAGGTCCTCTCGCCCGGCGGACGCCTCGCCATCATCTCCTTCCACTCCCTCGAAGATCGCCGCGTCAAGCAGTTCCTGTACCGGGAGTCCGGCCGCACCGGCCCCCGGGACGGCTACGGCGACCCCCCCACCCCTCCCCGTCTCGCCCCCCCTCCCCAGTCCGTCACCGCTGCCGAAGACGACCCCAACCCGCGCGCTCGCAGTGCGCGGCTGCGGTCTGCAGTGAAGCTGTGAGGCCCCCCATGGACCGCCTGAGCGCCCTCGACAGGGATCGTGCGCTGGCTGCTGGCGCCGGAACTGCAGGCCCCACCGGCCTGCCTGGCGAGCTGTCCCGTGGGCTCGGGGCCGACCTGGGCCTGGGCCGCAACCTCGGCGTGCCGCTCTCCCGGTTGCTGCCCCTGTGGCGCCACCTGGTGTGGCTCGCGATCCTGTTCATCGTGCTCGCCGTGGGCGTGGTCATCCGCCTCGACGTGCAGCGCCTCGAGATGGACCTCGACCGCAACGACCGCGCCCAGCGTGCCGCCCAGGTGCTCAACGAGCGCCTGACCCTGGAGCTCGATGCTCGCCGCCGCTTGCAGGCGCTCGAGGGCATGGCCGGGGCGCTCGGTGCGACTGGTGACGTGCGCGTGGTGCGCCTGCCGCCCGCGGCACAGGAGCGTCCCCAGGCCCGCGCCGTCGCGGAGGAGGGCCAGTGAGTCGACGGAAGTCACCGCTGATCCCCGGACCTCGGCGCTCGCGCGGCCGGTCGACCACCCCGGGTCCGCGCCGGGCCCGTGCCTCGTCGCCGGGCAGCCTCGGCCGGCGGGAGACCACCGCCGGACGCGTCGGGGATCGGATCCGCGTGCCCTCGGTGGACGCGCGGATCGAGTCGTCGCAGCAGGTGATGAAGCGTGCGCGCGGGCGGGCCTGGCTGCTCGCTGGCGTGTTTGGGGTCGCGCTGGCCGGCGTGGGCGTGCGTGCGGCCACCCTGTGCGTGTCTCCGTCGGAGCGGACGGTAGCACTGGGCAGTCAGCAGCGCTGGGAGCAGATGACCCTCGAGGCGCGCCGCGGCGCCATCTACGATCGGCACGGCAGCCGCCTCGTCGTCTCGGTCGACACGCCCAACGTCATCGTCGACCCCATGTTCGTCGACAAGGACGACATCCCCCGGCTGTCCCGGGAGGTCGGCCGCATCCTCGACCTGCCGCCCGAGGAGGTCGCGGACAAGATGCGCCGGGAGGGCCGCCGCTACGCGCCGCTCGCCTACCAGGTGCACCCCAAGGTCGCCGCCGAGATCCTCGACCTCGGAGAGCGGGCGTTCTTCCTGGAGTCCGACCAGCGGCGCTTCTACGCCGAGTCCGACCTCGCCGCCCACGTCCTGGGCTACATCAACAAGGACGGGGACGGCGTGACCGGCGTCGAGCGCGCCATGGACGACCGCCTGCGCGGCAGCTCGGTCCTGCTGCAGCGTCGCCGCGATCGCCGCGGGCTCGACGTGGACCGCCTGTCGGACGTCGACCGCGCGAGCTCCGCCGGCATGGACGTGCACCTCACGATCGACCGGCACATCCAGCGCATCACCGAGCGCGCCCTGAAGGGCATCGAGGAGCGGCACGAGCCCAAGGCCGCCATGGCGGTGGTCATCGACGTGAAGACCGGCGACGTGCTGGCGCTCGCGAACACGCCGACGTTCAACCCGAACGCCATCGACGAGGACCAGGCGTCGATGCGCAACCGGGTCGTGCTGGACGCGGTCGAGCCGGGCTCGGTGCTCAAGCCGTTCACGGTCGCCTCCGCGATCGACGAGGGCAAGGTCACGGTCGACACGCTCATCGACTGTGAGAACGGGCGCTGGCGCCTGGGTCGGTCCCGGATCGGCGACGATCACCCCCACGGCGTCATCACGGTCGGCGAGGTGGTGAAGTACTCGAGCAACATCGGCTCGGCCAAGCTGGCGCTGTCGCTGGGCTCGGACACCTACCTCGAGCGCCTGCACGCCTTCGGCTTCGGTCAGCCCACCGGCATCGGCCTGCCCGGCGAGGCCGGTGGCCGGATCCGCCGCGCCGACCGCATCAAACCCATCGAGCTCGCGACCACGTCGTACGGCCAGGGCATGACCGCGACCCCGCTGCAGCTGGCCTACGCGCTGGCCACCATCGCCAACGGGGGCGTGCGCATGAAGCCGCGCCTGGTGACGCGGGTCTACGACGAGGATGGCGTGCCTGCCGAGGTCCGCGAGCCCGAGGTCTGGGGTCGGGTCGTCAGCGAGGAGACCGCCGCCCAGGTGACCCGCGCCATGATCACGGTCACCGAGCGGGGCGGCACCGCCACCCGCGCCCAGGTGCCCGGCTACCGCGTCGCCGGAAAGACCGGCACCGCGTGGAAGGTCGAGGACGGCCACTACACCGACGCGCGGATCGGCTCGTTCATGGGCTTCGTTCCCGCGGACGATCCCGAGATCGCCATCGTGGTCGTGGTCGACGATCCCCAGGTTGGAAGCGGATATGGCGGCATCAATGCCGCCCCGGCCTTCGCCGAGATCGCCCGCGAGTCCCTGCGCCACCTGGGGGTGGAGCCCGACCCCGCGCTGCTCGACGAGGAGGAGGACACTCTCCCCGACGATGATCTCCTCGGCGCGGACGTCACCGCGCCGCCCCTGTCCGATCTGGTCGTGGTCGACCGTGACTCCGGCGGCCTCGGCTGGGTGCTCCCCGACCTCTCCGGCAGCACGGTGCGCGAGGCGCTGGTCGCCCTGCAGGGCACCGGCCTGTCCGTCCAGATCGAGGGCTCCGGGCGCCTCGCCGCCATGGAACCCGCTCCCGGCGATCCGGTGCCCCCGGGCACCGCGGTGCACCTGACCTTCCAGTGAACTGGAGCCAGCCTCCCTGAACTTCGTCCTCCAAAGAACTGATCCGCGGCTGGGAACTCACTCGCCATGATGCCACTCCGCCTGGAGTGGGGCCTGGTGCCCGACGCCCGCCTCCGAGGTCCCGCGACCTGTCCAGGTCCACGCCTCATCGTCGGAAACGCCCGCGCCTTCGCATCGCGATGTCCCTGCCAGGAAGGAACCCAGCCGCGGATCAGTCCTCCCTCCGAAGAGGTGAGGTCGGCTCACTATGCCACAGGAGGAGGGAAGGCGAGAGGGGCACGGATCGGCTCGTGACGGCAGTGGCTGCGGGAACGCGGCAAACGGATTGGGGCCTTCGGCCGCGTGACGGTCTTTGAGGGGCTCGCATCGGCTTCCACCACTGAGGAGCTGAGCACCGGAGACCTGACGGAGGCGGTGATGCGGGTCGAAGCGCGCTCCATCCAGAGGCCGGCAAACGGATTTCCCGCCAAGAGACATGCCTCTCGGCTGGAAGATCCCCTCTCCGTCAGATCTCGGGCTCTCCGCTTCTCAGTGGTGAGAGCCGGCGTACGAACCACCAGAACCCCGTCGTCTCGCCATCGGGTTGAAGTGTACTTCGAAGCTGCGAAAGTTCCGAAGCGCCGCCGCTGGCCGATCCGAGGTCTGCGGCGAGCCAGCGCCCTGACTCCCTCCTCCATGTCGGTGGATCTCGGACCCCGGCGGCGGTAGGTGGTAGAATCCCCGCAGGTCCGGCATCCCCCGCCGTTCCTCCCGCCTCCGTCACGCCGACCCCCGGCATGGCTCCGCCCCCCTGGCTCCCCGCCCCCTTCCCCTCGTCCCCATGCGCCTCGCCGACCTCCTGCGTCACGTGGACGTGCTCGACGTCCGCGCCAGCGGTCCGATCCAGAAGGATCCGGAGCAGGTCGAGGTCCGCGCGGTGACCCGGGACTCGCGCCAGGGCGGCGATGGGGTGGTCTACGTGGCCATCCGTGGTGGGCGGGTCGACGGGCACGACTTCGTCGCCGGGCTGACCGGGGGCGTCGCGGTGGTCGAGGAGGCGGTGGAGGCACCGGATGGCCTCGTGGTGGTGCGGGTCGCCGATACCCGTCGTGCCCTCGCCCGACTGGCGGCGGCGCTGCACGACG
>CALATR010001232.1 GCA_937891875.1 uncultured Pseudomonadota bacterium
CCGAGCTTCGATCGCCTGCTTTCGCTGGGCCTGGGCGCGAGCCCGGCTGATCCGCGTGCCTCCGGCGACCGCCGTCCAGCTCAGCTCGATGCCGCCCTCGACCCACTCGTTCGCCACCAGCTGGTCGTTGTCGGTCCAGCTGTACCGGCCCCACAGCCCGACCGTCGGCACGGTCTCCAGCCAGGTCGCGCGCTGCTGGCGGAGGAGCGCGCGGCGCTGGGCGTCGAGGGCGCGCAGGTCGTGGCGCTCCCTCGCTGTGTCCAGCGCGGCGGTCACCGCGGGAGGGTCGTCGGGGCGCGCCCAGGCGAAGTCCAGCTCGACCGTGGCGTCACTGCCGAGGCGCCAGGCGAGGGTCGACAGGGCCGCCTCCCGCCCGGCGACGAGACGGGTCCGCGCCACGCTCGCGTCGGCAAGGGCCACGTCCAGGCGCAGGCGATCGGCACGCACGGCGAGCCCGCTGGTCACGAGCTGATCCGCCTGGGAGCGCCGGGACTCCAGGCTCGCGATCAGTCGGTCGATCGCGGCGATCCGGGCGTCGACCACCAGCACGTCCAGGTAGGCCTCGCCAGCCCGGAGGCGGACCAGGTCGCGGGTGCGCTGGGCCTGGAGCTCCGCCGCCTGGGCTCCCGCCGCTGCCGCCGGAGCGCGCCCGAGCAGACCCGCCGCGTCGACGATCGGCCAGTGCGCCTCGAAGCCGCCGGTAGCGACGTCCTTGGGCTGCTGCACGAAGGGCCCGATCGGGGTGTCGATGGCGAGCTCCTCGGTGCGCGAGGTGGTCGTCAGGGAGCCGCCGATCCGCGGACCGACCGCCCCCAGCCAGGCCGTCGCGGTGTCCGCCCGCGCCGCTCGTGCCTCCGCGTCGGCAGCGTCCACGACGGGGTGGGTCTCCGCACGGGCCAGCGCGTCGTCGAGGGTGAGGGGCTCGCCCGCCTGGGCGAGGGTCGTGAGGATGAGCCAGGCGATCATGCCGTCCTCCGAGGGGCGAGCAGCAGCCGCGACAGCGCGGGTACCACCAGTAGAGTGAGCAGGGTCGAAGCCAGCAATCCGCTGATCATGGCGCTGGCGAGCGGGGGCCACAGGGTGCTGCCGGACAGCGCCAGGGGCAGCAGGCCGGCGACCGTCGTGCCCGTCGTGAGCAGGATCGGTCGCACCCGCTCCTTCACGGCCAGCTGCACGGCCTCGGTCACGTCGAGGCCGTCGTGCAGGCCACGGTCGACCACGTCCAGCAGCACGATGGCGTTGTTGACGACGATGCCCATGAGCGCGATGACGCCGAGCAGGCTCATGAAGCCGAAGGGCTGGCCGCCGAGCACGAGGCCGGGCAGCACGCCCGCCGCGGCCAGGGGCACGGTGACGAGCACGATGCCCACCCGGCGGAAGCTGTTGAACTCCAGCAGCAGGCAGCCCAGCAGCAGCAGGGCGCCCAGGGGGAGCGCGCCGAGCAGGGCGCTGTTGGCCTCCCCGGCGGTCTCGGACTCGCCGCCGAGCTGGAGCCGGACGCCGTCGGGAAGCGCGACCCCGGCCAGGGTCGGGCGGAGTCCGGCGAGCACGCCGCTGGCGGTGGCACCCTCGGCGAGCTCGGCGGTGACGGTGACGACCCGCTCCCGGTCGATGTGGCGGACGGTGGACGGCGTCCAGGTCAGGCTCGGCCGGGCGAGGGCCTCCAGGGTGATCGGGCCGGCCGCGCCAGCCACGTCGGTCGCGACCAGCGCGACCGGGGAGGTGTCCAGGCCGTCCGGACCACGCACCAGCAGGTCGATGGGCTCGTCGCCGGCGCGGTAGGGGGTGGCGGGCACGCCGCGGGTCTGTCCGAGGAGCGCGATGGCCACGTCGCTGCGGGTCGTGCGGCGACGCAGGGCGGACGCATCGTCGACCTCGAGCTCCAGGGTGGGCACGCCCAGACCGAGGTCGTGCTTGACCGAGACCGAGCCTGGAACGCCGCGAAGGGCCAGCACGAGCTGATCCGCGGCGGTGGAGAGATCGTCGAGGTCGTCGCCGAAGAGGCGCAGGGCGACCGGGGACTCGACCGGCGGTCCCTGCTGGAGCCGGCGGACCAGCACCATGGCCTCGGGAACAGCGGTGGTGCCGTGCTCGCGGGTGGCTTCGACCAGCGCTGGGACCGCGTCGGCGGTGTCGGTCGTGACCACCACCGAGGCGAGGTGCGGGGCGCGGGGCGACTGGGGGATGTTGTAGTAGAAGCGCGGAGCGGCACGACCGACGAAGGTGTCGACCCCGACGACGTGCTCCTGGGTGCGCGCCCACGCGGCGACCTGCCTGGCCACCCGCTCGGTCTCGGCGAGGTCGGTGCCCTCGGCCAGCTCGACCGTGGCGACGTAGCGGGCGCGGTCGGCGTAGGGGAAGAACTCGGACTGCACGACCAGGCCCATCGCGCCGGTGGCGGCGACCAGGATGCCGACCGCTGCGAGCACCAGGACCGGGCGGCCGGTCGACCAGCGGGCCAGGGTCTGCCCGACGCGGTCGAGGCGGCTGGGGCCGGTCTTCTTGCGCGGCCGCAGGAACCACGCGCCGAAGATGGGCGTGACCAGCACGGCGAACACGTAGGAGATGGCGAGCGCGCCCATGATGACGACGGGGATGGCGCGGGTGAAGTCGGCGGTCGCTCCGCTGGCGAGCAGCATGGGCACGAAGGACGCGAGCGTGGTCCCGGTGGCGGTCGCCAGGGGGATCGCGAGCTCGCCGATCGCGCCACGTGCGGCGTCCCAGGGGGGTTCTCCCGCGTCGAGCCGAGCCTGGACCGCCTCCGCGACCACGATGGCGTTGTCGACCAGCAGCCCCAGGGCGATGACCAGTGCTGCGATGGACAGCTGGTGGAGCACGCCGCCGCCCATGGCGTACAGCGCGACCGTGGAGAAGGTCACCAGCGGCACGACCGAGGCCACGACCAGGCCCAGCCGGGCCCCCATGGCGACGAAGAGCACGCCGGCCACGATGGCGATGCCCAGGAGCAGCGAGAAGCCGAGGTCGGTGAGGCGCGCCTGGACCTGCTCGGGCTGGTCGGCGAACACGGTCAGCGCGACGGGGGCGACGTCGGACCGGGCGTCGTCGAGCGCCTCCCGGGCCCGCTCGCCAAAGGCCACGAGGTCGAGGCCCTTCTTGGGTACCAGCGAGACGGCGATCGCGCGCTCGCCCTCGTGCAGCACGACCTCCTCGGCCGGATGCAGGGGCTCTTCGGACAAGGTGGCGAGCTCGGACAGCGGCACGGCGGCGCCGG
>CALATR010001233.1 GCA_937891875.1 uncultured Pseudomonadota bacterium
CCGGGCGCGCGCGTCCGAGCGTGGCTTCGACGAGCTCGAGCTGTACGGGCGCCTCCTGCAGCACGCGGCCGCCGACGTGGACAGCGCGACCTGGAACCACACGACCCGGGAGGCGCTGGCGAGCGTCTGGACCGAGCTGTGCTTCGGGGCGCTGGAGCTGGACGCCCGCCGTCGCGAGGCGCTCGGTGACGCGATCGGCGCCGAGGCCCGCTGGCGCACCCTGCGCGCCCGCTGCGAGGAGCTCGGCTACCGGCCCGGCTATGCCGAGGCGACGGGCTGGCTGGAGGGCGCGTGACCCGCAACGTCCTCCTGGCCGTGGGCACCGCTGTCGCGGTGATCCTCCTGGTGTTGATCTCGATGCCCAGCCTGGGACTGTCCGGCTTGATCCTGCTGGACGGGCCGATCACCGTCGAGGCCTGGCACCGCGGGGAGCCGCTGGGGGACAAGGAGATCCAGCTGCCCGGGCTGTTCGGTCGTGAGGATCTGCCCTCCGACGCCCGGGTGCGCGCCCGCTGGGCCATCCACGTGCCTCCCGACGCACCGGAGTCGGCCTGGGCGGTGTGGCTGGAGCGTCCCCAGTTTGCGGCGCGGGTGCACTGGGACGCGGTCGAGGTCGGCCACAGCGGCGAGGTCGACGGCACCTCCCGCTCGGAGCGCTCCATCCTGGCCGTGCTGCCGCTGGACGAGAGCTGGCAGGGCCCCCACGAGCTGCAGATCGACGTGCAGGGCGACTACAACCGCGGCGGCGTGATCGGACGCATGGTCATCGGGCCCTCCGAGCAGGTCGTGCGCTTCGCCACCATCGTCGAGGCCGAGCGCCTCGGCCTCGTGCTCCTGCTCGCCTCCCTCGGGCTCGTGCAGGTGCTGCTCGCGTCCGGCGGTCGTCCGCGCCAGGCCAACCTGTTCTTCGGCGCCGTCTGCCTGCTGCTCGCCGCCTACCTCTTCGGCCGCACCGAGCTCGCAGCCAGCCTGCTCCCCGAGCCCGAGGGACCGATCCGCCTGCGCCGGGTCGTGACCGCGTTCATCATGCCGCTGGGGCTCGGCCTCGCGACCACCTTCGACCACAAGCCGATCCCCAGCTGGCTGTGGGGGCTGCTCGGCCTGTCAGCAGCGCTCTCCCTCGGCGGCATCCTGCTGCCCATGGGCTGGCTGCCGACGCTCGAGGCCATCCTCGACGGTGGCCTCGTGCTGGGAGTGGTCATCCTGCCCCTGCTGGTGCTGCCCCTCGCCCTGCGCCGCCGTCCCGGCGCGGTCGCCCTCGCGTTTGCGACCGTCGTGCCCCTGGTGTTGGGCGTGCTACTCGAGATCGCAGTCACGAACGGCCTGATCTCCGGATCGACCGGCCTGGGCCCCGCGATCACCGCCTTCGCCGTGGGGGTCACCGCAGCCCTGTCGATGCGCGACGTCACTGCGGGCGAGCGCCACGTGCAGCTGGTGCGCGGCAGCCCCGACGCCTTGCTCGGCGTGTCCCCCGCGGGCATCGTCACCGACGCCAACCCTGCCGCCGAGCGGCTGCTGGGGCGCTCCCCCCTGGGCACTCGCCTGCTCGACTGGATCGTCGCCGACGATCAGCGCCTGCTCCAGGCCCAGCTCGCCCGCACGCCCAACCGACCCGCCCGCGCCGAGCTGCGGGTCCGCGGCCAGGACCGGGTGCTGGAGTCGGTCGTCACCCCGCTCGACGATCACACGATGGTCATCCTGCTCCGAGACGTGACCGCGCGCCAGGACCAGGCCCAGGTGCGCATCCAGGACGCGCGCATGGAGACGCTCGCGCTGCTGGTGGGCGGGCTGGCGCACGACTTCAACAACATGCTCGGCACCCTGCTCGCCCACGTCGGCTTCCTCCAGCTGACGACCCAGGGCCAGGCCACGGTCGAGGCGCGGCTGTCTCGCATGGAGGCGACGCTGGTGCGGGCGAGCGCCCTGAACCGGCGCCTCTTGACTCTCGCCGGTGGGTCCTCGAGCCCGCTGGTCGCGACCAGCCTGTCCGAAGTCGTGCGCTCGGCCGCCGATCTGGTCGAGCCCACCCTCCCCGAGCGGGTGGTGCTGCGGCTCGACGTGCCAGCGGGACTCCCGGAGGTCGCCGCCTCACCCGCCGATCTGGAGCACGTGTTCGTCAACCTGATCGTGAACGCGCGCAAGGCGGTCGGGCTGAAGGGCGAGATCCGGGTGATCGCCAGACCCTTCGCCAGCAAGGACGCGATCGGCGTGCTGTGCGCGGTCGAGGACAGCGGGCCCGGCGTTCCGATCGACATGCAGGAGAAGATCTTCGCGCCGTTCGTCACCGGCAGCTCGGAGGACAGCCCGACCGCCATGGGCCCGGACGGTGGCGGCACCGGCCTGGGGCTGGCCGTGGCGCGTCAGGTCGTGCGCGAGCACCAGGGCCGCATCTGGGTGGAGAACCAGCCCGGCGGCGGCGCGCGCTTCTGCATCGCCCTGCACGACGCGCGGGTGCTGGCCCACGCCGGAGACACCGAGATCCCCCCTGGCTCCCACGTGCTGGTGGTCGAAGACGAGGACGGCCAGCGGGAGACCTGGGAGAGCGCCCTGACCCGCACCGGCTGCCGGGTCCAGGCCTTCGCCGAGCCCCAGCAGGCGATCGCCGCGCTCGAGTACGAAGAGCCCGACCTGCTGGTCACCGACCTGCTGCTGCCCGGCATCGACGGCGTGCAGCTCGCCCGCCTCGCCCGTGATCGCTACCCCACCCTGCCCATCCTGCTGGTCAGCGCCCACCTCCCCCCGAAGGACCAGCTCGCCGACCTCGGCGGGCTCACGACCCTCTCCAAGCCGGTGCGCCTGTCGAGCCTCCTCACCGCCGTCGCGCACCTGTTGTCGGCGGAAGACGGGGAGCTCCCCGACACGACTCCGATGGTCGCACCGTCGCTCGAGGACGTGCGCTGGGAGACCGCGAGGTGGAACTCGCCAACGCCGGCACCGCCGATGAGGCAGGGGAGACCGGAGGAGTAGGGGGCGGGAGAATGTGGACGGGCGGCCGGCGGGAAGAAAGAGTTCGCTCGAAGGCCGACTTTCACCACGGAGAAGCGGAGGACCGAAGATCTGACGGAGGTGGCCTCGGTGGCCCGCCAGAGCCACTGGCTGGCCGTTTCGTTTCGAGGATCTTGATGGCGCGCTTGCAGGCGCGAATGGGTCCTCTCGTTGGGGCTCGGTGTCACGACCCCTCGCCAGAAGTCAGGCCAAGTGAGGCACGATCGCCCACCCGTACACTCCCCCCTCCGTCAGACCTCCGGAGCTCAGCTCCTCCGTGTTGAGAGCCGCCGCCCGGCACACCACGATCCTACGCCCAGATCGTCCTTCGAACCCAGGCCCGCCACCATCCAGTCCTACGCCCCTCCGCCCGGCGGCCCCCCGATCTCCTTGTACGCCCGCTTCGCCTTCACCTGGATCACCCTCCCCTCCCCGACCAGGAACCCGGAGAGCTCCCCTCCGTACACGCACCCGGTGTCGAGCCCGACGATCCACGGCGCTCCCCCTCGCTGCCGCAGCACGAGGCCCCGCGCGGCGTCGTGGCCGAAGATGACCGGTGGGCCTTCGTAGACCTGCCACCAGAACGGGGCGGTGGGGTCTTCATCGTCGGGCCAGCGGCGGCGGTTGATGTGGGTGTAGCGGTCGGTCTTGTCGAGGTCTCCGCTGGGGTGCAGGGCGGCGTGGGTGACGAGGTAGCGGCCGACCTGCAGGTGCAGGGGGAGGTCGCGGAGCCAGGTGCGCCACGCGCGATCTTCGGCGTCCAAGGCCATGATCACGCGCTCGCCGTGGGGGTCGCCGCAGCGCTCGCCGGTGAGGATGCGCAGCAGGCGGGCGTCGTGGTTGCCGAGCACGGCGCGCACCCCCCGCTCGCGGACGAAGCGCAGGACGCCGAGCGGGTCGGGTCCCTTGGTGAAGAGGTCGCCGACCAGCACGAGGTCGGCTCCAGGGACCCGATCGGCGAGCTCGCGCAGCTCCTCGGCGCAGCCGTGCACGTCGCCGATGACCAGGCTCTCGCTCACCGGCGCCGTCTCCGCGCGAGCAGGAGCAGGCCGAGCAGGGGCAGCGCGGCACCGGAGGCCAGGCCGACGCTGGAGCAGCCGGTGCCGACGTTGTACCCGCGCACCCCGCCCTTCTTCGTGTCCAGCAGCTCGTCCACGGTCGCCTCGCCAGCGAGGCCGGACAGGGTCAGCTCGACCCGGTAGACGCCGTCCTCGGGCAGCTCGACGAGGGGCTCCCAGCTGGTCTCCTCGAGCACGGGCGCGCCGTCCTCGGTGTAGATCGCCCAGCGCACGTCGTCGTGGCAGCCGTAGGTCCGGACGTCGGACTGGTTCACCAGGCGGAAGCGCAGGCCGGACTCACGCTCGAGGCGCATGGCGGGCCGGGGGGTGTCGCACGCGCGGATGTAGTTGATCCGCTCGACCCGACGGGTGATCGGCGGGCAGACCGGGTGCTCGGCCGCGGCGTTGACCCGCAGCGTGTAGTTGTCGTCGACGGTGTAGGTGTGCACGACCGGATCATCGCCGGACAGCCCGCCGTCCGCGTCCCCTCCGTCGCCGAACGACCAGCTGGCCTCGGTGACGACCGTCTCGCCGTCGGCGACCACGTGGCAGGTGATGTCGAACGGCACGACGCCGGGGATCTCCTGCTGTCCAGGCTCGACGTCGGGAGCGGTGCAGGCGATGCCGATCCACGGACCGTACAGGGCGTCCATGCCGGCGAGATCGTCCGCGCTGGGGCCGGGCACCTGGCACATGCGCGGCTGCGCAGACATCACCGAGCCGGACTGGACCTGCGGCGCGAGCCCGGAGTTGTAGCCGACCAGGAACGCGACGATGCCGGACAGGGAGTAGGCCCCGCTGCAGGCGCCGTCCTCGATGGCCTGGGTGGTGGTCCACCGGTAGTCGGTGTTGATCACCCAGGCGCCGGGCCTGGCGCGCCGGTAGACGATGCCGTCCCGCTCGAACGCGGGCTCCGGGTCGGGCGTGGCGCCCAGGCGGAAGGCGAAGGGTCCGCCGCTGCCCAGGGACTCGAACACCAGGTGCAGGTGGGTGTCGGGCGCGTTGGTCGGGTCCTCGTAGGCGACCTCGCCCAAAAACTCGGCGTCGAAGCCGCACAAGGGCTCCGACCACAGGGTCAGCCCGGCCTCGATCTCGGCGCGCACCTGCCCCGGACTGAGCCCCGCCACCTGGGGGTCGACCTCGACCGACACCTGCAGCGGGCGATCCTCCTCGGCGACCACGACCCCGGTGTGCTCGTACGCGAGCGCGTGCGTCGTGGACAGCACCGCGAAGGCCAGAAGAGGGATGTGTCGGCTCATGCTCACTCCGTGCCCCTGAACCAAGCCGCCTGGGACCCGGTCGTCAAGTGGGTGGGCCCACGGCCCGGTCCGTTCACCCCTGGGGAAGCCGCCAGCCGCGGACGGCCTGGCGCACGTGCTCCAGCCGGTCCTGGCCCCAGAAGATCGCGTCGCCGACCTGGAAGGTGGGCACGCCACACACGCCGGTCTGCACCGCCCGCGCGGTGTTGGCGACCAGCTGCGCCTTCACCGCCGGGTCTTGGGTCCCCGCGAGCAGGGCCGCACCGTCGAAGCCGGCCTCGTCGAGCACCGCGGTGAGGACCTCGGGCTGGCCGATGTCCCGGTCCTCCGCCCAGGCGGCACGGTAGAGGTGGGGGGTGGTCGCGGGGTCCTGGAGCATCACCCGCAGGGGCGCCACGGTGCGCAGGGGGAAGGCCGACGGCATGCGGAACGGCACGCCCCAGTGCGCGGACCAGTCGCGCATGTCCTGGGCGTAGTACCTGGCCTTTGCAGCGTTCATCGCGGCGAGCGGCACGATCGGCGTGCCGATCTCCTTGAACAGGGCGCCCAGCAGGATCGGCACCCACGCGACGGTGGTGCCCTCCTCCTCGGCGAGCCGCGCGATCTGGGTGCTGCCGAGGTAGCTGAACGGGCTGCTGACGTCGTGGAAGAAGGTGATGGGCAGCGGATCGTCGGTGCGCTCTGCGGTGCCTGGGGCCGGCCAGTCCGCGCCGAGCGCCTCGGCCACCAGGTGGATGCGATCGGCCCCCCACCAGAAGCGCTCCCGGCCGTCGTCGAAGCGGACCTTCCAGATGGGCACGCCGAA
>CALATR010001234.1 GCA_937891875.1 uncultured Pseudomonadota bacterium
CCGGACTGGGGAGGGCACCTGTGTCGACCGGGGAGGATCCGCTGCCGTAGGACTGGAGACTGGAGACTGGAGACTGGAGACCGCCCCTCCACTTCCCCGCAGGAAGCGACGCGACCCCCGCCCGCCACTCCCCCGCAGGAAGCGACGCGCCCCCCGCTCTCCACTCCCGCAGGGCTACCCCACGACCTTCGCGCTGGTCACGTCCCCTTCTCCGCTCTTGAACGCCTTGCGCGCCGCCTTCTCCGCGTCCGCCGGGTAGCGGCCGGTCGCCTGGATCGTGAACGTCAGCTCGAAGGTGCGCTCCGGGGCGTCCGCGTCGAACTCCGCGGTGAGATCCGCGTCCGGCGCCGCGTCCACCGGCCCCAGGGCCATGCCCTCGCTGTCGATGCCGAACACCTTGCGCGGCTTGATCTCGCCCTCGGGCAGGAAGGTGCCCAGCTGGGCGATCGCGGCGACGTCACCGACCTCGTAGACGTTCGTGAGGTTGGCGACGATGGTCTTGCGACCCAGCTCGGGGCTCTCGAACGTGTAGATGAACAGCGAGTCGGTCCGCTCGTGGGCCTGCTTCTCGACGACGGTCATGGCGATGACGGGCACGGGTCACTCCAGGTCGGGGGCGGCCGGTAACGCGGACGGCACGGGGCGCACCAGAGGAGCCGGCGCCGGCGTGTCCGTGGGTGCGGACAGGTCCGCCGCGCCCTGCACGACCATGCCGAAGAGCCGCCTCGAACCTTCCTTCACCTCGCTCACCGGGATGCGCTCGCGGTGACCGTGCATCGTGCGCAGCAGCTCGCCGTCGATGACGAAGGGCGCGTAGCCGTACGCGATCGTGCCCCGGTCCCGGGCGAACACCGAGTCGGTGAACCCGATCGACAGGAGCGGCCCGGCGGCATGGCCCTCGCGACCCTCCAGGGTGTGGGCGATGATCGCGTCGTAGAAGGGATCACCCTCGTATGGGCTGACCGCCGCGGGCAGGTCGTGGCGGACCTCGAAGGAGATCCCCTCGATGCCCTTCGTCAGCGTGCGGAGCTCGTCCAGGACGTCCTCGGTGGAGACGCCGGGCTGCTTGCGGATGTCGTAGGTGGCGCGGACCTCCCCGGGCAGCACGTTGGGCGAGACGGCGCCGTCCAGGCCAGTCAGGTGGACCGTCGTGGTCACGCTGGCCCAGGTGACCGGGTTGTGCTTCAGGGTGCCCCGCGCCAGCGTCTTCACGAGGCCCTTCCGCCGCATGACGAAGCCGGTCATGCCACCCCCCGCTTCGCCGGCGCGCGCCAGGAGCTGCAGCATCATCGGGTGCCAGTTCGGCTTGGCCTTGCGGGTGTCGATCGCGTCGGTCGCCGCACGGAGCCGGTCGATCGCCGAGTCGCCCAGCGGGGTGCTGCCGTGTCCGGGCTCGCCGGTCGCCACGACGTCCAGCCACACGACCCCCTTCTCGCCCACGCTGACCGCGTGCAGGACCTGATCGTCGAAGATCGCGTCCCGCACGCCGAAGCCGCCCTCGTTGATGAGGTGGCCGCAGTCGAGGTCGTCCCACCGGGTGTCGACCAGGTGCTGCATGCCGTGGTTGTCGATCTCCTCGTCGGCCACCGCGATGAGGATCACGTCCCGCCGCAGCGGAACCCCCAGCCGCGCCAGCAGGACGAACGCGTGCAGCTCGGCGATGCCGAGTCCCTTCATGTCCAGCGCCCCACGACCCCACAGCATGCCGTCCGCTATCTCGCCCGACAGCGGCCCGGTCTGCTCCGGCCACGCCTCGGTCTCGGCGGGCACGACGTCGATGTGGGAGAGCAGGCACAGCGGCCGCTCCTTCGAGTCCTCCGCCTCCAACCTGGCGATCAGCCCGTCACGCCCCTCCGCGTGGCCGTACAGCTCGCTCTCGATCCCGTCCCGCGCCAGGAGCTGCTGCAGGTAGCGCGCCCCCCGGGTCTCGTTCCCCGGCGCGTTGATCGTGTCCACGCGCAGGTACTCGGCCAGCATCTGCACCGCCTCGTCCCCCGCCGCGTCCCAGTCGACCCGATCGCGCCAGGCCAGCGAGGCCGGATCCGCGGCGGGCTGAGGGGGGAGCTTCGCCGCGCAGGCGCCGAGGCACAGGGTCATCGCGAGGAGCAGCGGGCGCATGGGCGGTCTCCGGTCCCGGGGGCGGGCTCCCGAGTTAGTCCGCCGGCTCCGGAGGCGCCGTGCGTGTTCTGTCCTGTCTCGTCCTGGTGTTGTCCACGACCGGCTGCACCCGCCCCGATCCCGCTCCCGAGGACATCGACGGCGCCCTGCACTTCCTGTGGGACGGCTGGGACGAGGGCGAGGAGGGCTCGCTGGCCGAGGCGGTGGGCAACCTGGACACCCAGCTGGCCGAGCTGTCGTTCAAGGGCGCCCAGAGCCGGCTCGTCACCGAGCAGATCGCACACCTGCAGTTCTCCGGGGAGGTCCCCGATCCCCAGCTCGCCAACGGCATGTTCGTCGCGACCGAGATGGGCTGCACCTACGACGAGATCGCCGAGGTCTTCACCGCGAAGGCCCAGGACGAGCAGTACGAGGGCACCTACGACAGCTACGAGCGCACCTACACCTCGGACGACGCGGCCTGGCGCAGCGGCGAGGCGGACCGCATCACGTGGGACGTCGAGATCGGCGCGTCCCCCGCCGGCTTCGACTACGTCGAGTTCATCAGCGGCGGCGCCCGCAAGGTGGAGGGCGGCCCCGCGAGCGACATCCTCCTGGCCCGCACCTGGCTGCGCGAGCCGGCGACGGAGGACGACGACAACCGAAGCTTCGACCAGGACTATCAGCTGGATGTCTACTGGGAGCGCGAGGACGCGACCATGGTCCACATCTGGGCGATCTGGCGCCAGATCGACATGGGCACCTTCGGCGATCAGGACAGCACGGCCCTCATCGCGGTGACCCTGGCCGAGGGCGAGAAGTGGGACGAGGAGACCACCGAGCTGTGCGAGGGGCTGCGGGAGTAGGGGTCAGCCCACCGCCTCTACCAGCCGCCGGACCTCCGCCTCCACGTTGGCACCTGGCGCGCTGATCGCCGAGAGCACGGCCACCCCGGCCGCTCCCGCCTCCAGGCATGCCCCGACCCGCTCGGCCGTGATCCCGCCGAGCGCGAGCACCGGCAGCGGGCTCTGGCGGCAGACCGCGGCGAGCGCGTCGAGTCCACGCCCCTCCCCCGGCTTCGACCGCGGGGCGAACACCGGACTCCAGGTCACGACCCTCGCGCCGGCACGGGCGGCGGCGCGGGCCCCGTCGAGATCGTGCACCGCGGCGCTGATGGAGCGCAGGCGGGCGAGCGCGGGCGGCGGCTCGGTCGGACGCAGGGCCTCGGGCCAGTGCACCCCGACAAAGCCCGCGGTAAGCGCATCTCCGCTGGTCCCATTCACGAGGATCGGAGCACCTTCTCCGCGAGCGACACCCCGAGCCGCGGCGAGCAGGGCGACCCGCGCCTCCCGGGAGAGTCGCTTGGCCCGCAGCTGCAGCCACACCGAGCCGTCCCGCGGCAGCATCGGCCAGACCTGCTCCAGGCGATCGAGGAACGCGGCGTCTCCGCCAGCGACGGCGTGATCGAGGATCAGCATCAGCCGGGGCACGCCGCCCTGCCGCGTGGCGGAACCTATGCGCCGGGCTTGCGCCACGGCACTCCCTGGGTCGGGCTGCTGGCCTCGGCGTAGCGCTTGGGCGGGACGCGACCGGCCAGGAAGGCCTCGCGACCCGCCTGTGCGGCGAGCCCGACCGCGCGGGCCATGCGCACGGGATCGTCAGCCCGGGCGACCGCCGTGTTCAGGAGCACGCCGTCCATGCCCAGCTCGAAGGCCTGGGCGACGTCCGAGGCGGTGCCGAGCCCGGCGTCCACGATGAGGGGGGCGCGCACGGACTGGCGGATGAGCTCCAGGTTGTGGGGGTTGCGGATCCCGAGCCCGGTGCCGATCGGGGCGGCCAGCGGCATGACCGCCGCACAGCCCACCTGCTCCAGCTTGCGCGCCAGCACGGGATCGTCGTTGGTGTAGGGCAGCACGACAAAGCCGTCCTTCACGAGCTCCTCGCACGCGAGCAGCAGCTGCTCCCCGTCGGGCAGCAGGGTCTCGTGATCCGCGATGACCTCGACCTTGATCAGCGGCGTTCCAAGCGCCTCTCGGGCCAGCTGGGCCGTGCGGATCGCGTCGTCGGCGGTGAAGCAGCCCGCCGTGTTCGGCAGCAGGTGCATGCCCCGCTCCCGGAGCGCCTCGTAGAGGTTCTCCTGGGTCGCATCCACCGCGACTCGCCGCAGCGACACCGTCACCAGCTGGGTCGTCGACGCGTCGAGCGCGTCCAGCAGGGTCTGTCGGTTGGGGTAGCGCGCGGTGCCCAGCAGCACGCGGCTCTGAAGGGTCAGCTCGCCCAGGCTCCAGGTGTCGCTCACGTCAGCCTCCCTGCATGATGCCGACCAGCTCGAACTCGTCGCCGTCAGCCACCGTCTCGTCGCCCCAGCGGCTGCGCGGGACGACCGCCCGGTTTCGGGCGACCGCGACCCCGAGGGGATCGGTTCGACCGGTCCGGCGCTCCACCAGCTCGCGCACGGTGAGCCCTGGCTCGATCTCGACGTCCTCTCCGTTGACGCGGACGGTGACCACGCGACCTCCAGCAGGGCGGAGGCCTAACCCGAACCGCGCCCAGCACCCGACGGATGCGCGCCCCACCCCGATCCTAGGCCTGCAAGCCCCACATCTCGGCCAGTGTGTACGCGGTCCACGGGGCGAGCAGGATGCCGTGGCGGTGGTGCCCGGTGGCGACGAAGAGGCCGTCGGGCCCGACCGGTCCCACCACCGGTCGCCCGTCCCGGGTCGAGGGGCGGTGACCCACCAGGATCCGCTCCAGCTCCAGCTCGTACACGCCGGGCAGGGTGCGCCAGGCCTCGTAGAGCAGGTCCATGGTGACGCCGGCCAGGGGCTCGGCGTGATCGCCCAGCTCCTCCTCGCTCGCCCCGATGACCAGGCGATCGGCGCGGGGCACCAGGTAGACCCGCGGTGTGCGCACGACCCCGCGGAGCAGGCGCTCGCCGCGGAGGTGCAGCACCTGGCCCTTCACCGGACGCATGCCCAGGTCGACGAGATCGCCGAGCACCGCCTGGCTGCCGAGCCCCGCCGCGACCAGCACCCGCGCACCCCGCCAGACCTCCTCCGAGCCGTCGGGGGTCCGGACCCGCACCCCGAGCGGATCGGCCTGCACGGCCTGGCCGGAGAAGCCCCGGCAGACGCTGCCTCCGAGCGCTTCGATGCCTCGGACCAGCGCGCCACACAGCACTGGAGGCGGCACCGAGTGGTCCTCCGGACACCACAGGCCCCCGGCGATCCGTGGCGAGACCCGAGGTTCGCGGCGGATCACCTCGCGAACGGTGAGCTTCTCCACCTCGAGGCCCAGGCGCTGGTGGGCCCGACCCAGCTGCTCCAGATCGCCGGCCTGGTCGCGATCTGCGGCGACGATCAGGGTGCCCTGGTCGTTGAACCCGGTGTCACCCCCGTAGGCCTTCACCGCTTCGATGAAGCCCGGGTACGCGCGCGCGCTCTGGATGCCGACGCGCACGAGGTCCTCGGGCATGTCGTGGGCCTCGGCGAGGGGGGCGAGCATGCCCGCTGCGACCGACGTGGCGCCGGTGTTGCCGGGCACGGCGGCCTCGACGACCCGAACCGACAGGCCCCCCCGCGCGGCGAGGAACGCGGCGGACAGTCCGATGACCCCGCCGCCGACGACGATGAGATCGACGCTCATGGAGATCCCTCCGCGATGGAGGCGACGATGGCCTCCCGGATACGCGCGGTGGCCGCGGCGGGGTCCTTCGCCGAGCAGACCGCGCCCAGGACCGCGACCCCGTGGGCACCGGCGCCCAGAGCCGCGGCGACCCGGTCCGCGCGCACGCTGCCGATGGCGATGACCGGCAGGTCGACCGCGGCGCAGATCGCGGCGAGGCCGTCCAGGCCGAGGGTCGGCGGGGGGTCTGCCCCCTTGGAGGTCGTGCCCCACACCGGCCCACAGCCCAGGTACGAAGGGGACTCTGCGGCCACGACCATCGCGCGGTCCAGGTCGTTCGCGGTCGCGCCGACCGTGCCCGGCACCAGGGCGCGGGCGTCAGCGACAGGGAGGTCGTGGGGGCCGACGTGTACGCCGGCACCGACCAGCGCGGCCAGATCGGCGCGGTCGTCGATGACGAGGCAGGCGTCGTGAGCCGCACACAGCTCGGCGAGGACGCGGGCGACGCGCAGGCGCTCCCGGTCCGGCACCGGGCGCTTCTCCCGGTACTGGATGACGTCGGCGCCGCCCTCGAGCGCGAGCCGGGCCAGGGCCTCGTGATCGAACCGGTCCTGGAGCACCTCGTCGGTGATGACGTGCAGGCGCCCGATCATGCGGACTCCAGGATCCCGGGTCGGCGATCGATCCAGGGATGGGCGGCCTCCAGCTGACCGGCCAGGCGGAAGAGCACGTCTTCCCTGCCGAACGGGGCGATCCACTGGGTGCCGACGGGCAGGCCGGCGGGAGACACGCCCAGGGGCAGGCTGATCGCGGGCAGGCCCAGCAGGTTGGCGAGCTGGGTGTTGGGCGTGGCCCCGAGCGCCTGGGCCGCGAGCCGCTCCAGCGCGTCGAGCACGATCTTGCGGGGCAGGGGCAGCCGGAAGAGACGCAGCTGACGCTCGGCCGCGGCGTCGGGGTAGAGCTCGCCGACCTTCGCGGGGGGCCGGGCGCAGGTCGGGGTGAGGATGACGTCGTGGGTCCGGAAGAACTCACCGAGCGCGTAGCCGGCCTGCTCGACGTCGATCCGGGCGAGCTCCATGCTGCCCGCGGACAGCATGTCGCCCAGTCGATGGAAGGCCCAGGTCGTGACCTCGAAGTCGGCCGCGCGGGGGGCGCGACCCAGCAGGTGCCCGGCGTGGGTCACCTCGGCGTGGGTGCCCGCGGCGACCATCGTGAAGTAGGCCAGGCGCAGCTTGGCGGGGTCGATCGGGAGCTGCACCAGCTCGACCTCGTGGCCCAGCGCCTCGGCCATCTTCGCCGCCTGCTGGGTGGCCGCGACCACGTCGGCGTCGTTCTCCCCTGCCAGCAGGGCGCGGGTGACGACGCCGATCCGCAGTCGTCCAGGTTCGCGGCCGACTTCTTCGCGGTACGGACGCTCGGGCGGGAGCACCTGGTAGGGCGCGCCCGCCTCCGGTCCACAGGTGGCGTCGAGCAGGGCGGCGCTGTCGCGCACGGTGCGGGTCACGGCGTGCTCGACCGCGATGCCGCTCCAGCCCCAGGCCATCTCCGGGCCCGCCGGGGTGCGCCCGCGGGTGGGCTTGAGTCCGACCAGTCCGTTGTGGGAGGCGGGAATGCGGATGCTGCCGCCACCATCGCTGGCGTGGGCGGCGGGTACATAGCGCGCCGCCACCGCCGCACCCGAGCCCCCGCTGCTGCCGCCGGGCGTGTGCTCCGGGTTCCACGGATTGCGCACCACCCCGGTCGCCTTGGGCTCGGTGATCCCCATGATGCCGAACTCGGGGGTCGCGGTCCGCCCGACGACCACCGCACCGGTGTCCCGCAGCCGACGGGCCATGGTCGACCAGGTCTTGCGCGGGACCTCCTGCAGGGTCGCGGTGCCGCAGCCGGTGGGCTCGCCAGGAACGCTGACGTGCAGGTCCTTCCAGACCATCGGCACGCCGCGCAGGGGACCGTCGGGCAGCTCCCCGCGCGCCTCCTCAAGGGCCCGCTCGAACCGCCGGCGCACCACGGCGTTCAGCGTGTCATCGTGGGCTTCGATCCTGGTGATCGCCTCCTGGACCAGCTCCTCGGGGCTCACCTCCCC
>CALATR010001235.1 GCA_937891875.1 uncultured Pseudomonadota bacterium
GTCGGTCTCCTGGGTCAGCGAGTCGTTCGCCGCCAGGTAGATCCGCAGCTTGTGGTCGTCGAAGGTGGCGAGGGTGAAGTCGCCCTGGGGATCGTTGACCTGCGCCTCGATGAGGATGGTCTCGACCGGCGGGTCGCTGACGTCCTCGATGGTGCACTCCCAGGTCGCCGACACGATGCTCGGGGACACGCCGTCGGTCGACTCGCAGCCTGCGTCATCGCCGCCGTCGGTGTCGGTGTCGGTGTCGGTGTCGCCGCCCTTGCAGGCGGTGGTGGCGATCAGGGCAGCGCTGGCGAGCAGCAGGGTGAGACGACGCATGGGCTCCTCCCGAAGTTGTGTCACTCTAGCGCCAGTGAACGCCGTCCGCACCGGAGGGCCGCGCTCGTGACGGCCACCTGACGGCCGTGCGCCGCCTGCTGGTCAGGACACGAAGTAGCGCGGCGGCACCCAGCTCCAGCCCCCGGCGCCCTTCAGCTCGACGCCCAGGACCTCGTGGCAGGCGGCGGCGACGTCCTTGTCGGTGAGGATCGTCGCCTCCTCCAGCACGGCGCTCTGCGCGATGCCGGGCACGTGCTTCTGGCCGACCGAGCGGGTGGGCGTGCCGGGCATGGCCTCGACGATCGCTCCCTGGATCTCGCGGACGAAGCCGGCAAACACGCGGTTCTCCGCCGCCACGACCAGGCGTCCGGTGCGGCCCACGCTCTCGCGGATGAGGTCCATGTCCGGCGGCACGAGGGTGCGCAGGTCGATGACCTCGGCGGACACGCCCTCCTTCTCCAGCGCGGCGGCTGCCTTCAGGCTGGTCCACACGGCCCGCCCCCAGGACACGACGGTCACGTCGGTGCCGGCCCGGCGCACGACACCCTTGCCGAAGGGCACGTGCACGTCGGGCACGTCGGGGATCTCGCCGCGCATGATCGCCTTCTTCATGGCGCGGACCTCCGCCGGATCCGTGGGCTCGCCGGGGAATGCGGGGCCGAGGGTCTGGCGGTACATCCACTTGGGCTCGAGGCAGATGACGGGCCCGTCGTAGTCACCGGCGGCAAGCATCAGGCCGTGGGCGTCGAAGCTGGTCGACGGCATGACGATGACCAGGCCGGGGATGCCGCTGAAGTAGCCGTCCACGCTCATCGAGTGGTACATCGCGCCGCCGCCGAACGGGTCGGTGGGCATGCGAAGAAGCAGCTTGGAGCTTGCATTTCCGAGCGTCGACCAGCGCAGGGTGCCCAGGTACACGAGCCAGTGGAACGTGTTGAGCGAGTAGTCGCCGAACTGGATCTCCGGCAGGGCCATCACGCCGTCGTGCAGGCCAAAGCCGGTCGCCGTGCCGACGATGAGCGGCTCGTTGAGCGGGCTGTCGACGATCTTGTCCGGGTAGCGCTTCGCGATGCCCGCGCTGGCCTGCATGACGCCGCCCAGCTTGGCCACGTCCTGACCGGCCATCCAGCCGCCCTTGCGCTCGATGAGCTTGGCCAGCGCCGAGCGGATGGCGCCGGCGTAGCTGATCTGGGTCTCGCCCTCGCCGGCGGGGGTCTCGGGCGCATCCGGGAAGGGCGCGTAGACGTGCTCCATCACCGTCGAGGGGTCCGGGTCGGGCTCGGCGCGCACCTGGTCCAGCCAGGCCTGCACCTTGCCGTCCTCGGCGGACATGATGGTGCCGAGCTCGTGATGGACGAAGAAGTCGCGGCCTTCCTTGTCCTGCAGGCGGGTGAGCACGTCCTCCGCCCCCGCGATCCCCCGCTCGACGAGCGCCTCTCCGAAGGCGATGAGCGGGTCGTCCTGGGACATGTCGAAGGTGACGTCGGCGGCGGAGCTGTGGCCGTTGAAGCGCGGCAGGTCGTGCACGTACAGGATGGCCGGACGCTGCTGCTCCCGGACGAAGCGGGCGCAGTGGTAGGTGGTCTCGAAGACGTCGAAGAAGTCGCGACCGTCGCACTTGAAGCACGAGATCCCGAAGGCCTCGGCGTAGGTGCCGTAGTCCTTGATGCCGCGACCCTCCTGGGGGGTCGTGCTGATGGCGATCTCGTTGTCGGTGACGAGGTAGATCACCGGCAGCTGCCACACGCTCGCCGCGTTCATGGCGTCGTGCATGTCGCCCTCGGCGGTGGTGCCGTCGCCGACGACCGCCATGGCCACACCATCGTCGATGCCCTTGTGCCGGAAGCCGCGCGCGTAGCCGGCCGCCTTGCCCAGCTGCATACCAACGGGCGATTGAACCGGGAGAATGCCCGCTTCGGGGATGTGCAGGTGGTAGACCATCTGTCGGCCGCCGCTCATGGTGTCGGTGGCCTTGCTGAACTGCTGGCGCAGCATGCGCAGGGTGAAGTCGTCGACCCCGTTGAGCGCGCACCAGGCGCTGACCAGCGCGCCGGAGCGGTAGTGGGGCACGATGCCGAAGTGCTTGGGATCGAGCGCCTTCTGCAGCGCCAGGGCGGTGGCGACGCCGTGCACCTCCTCACCCGGGCCGAAGATCGCGAACTTCACCTCGCCCCGGGAGACCAGCCGCACGATGTGCTCTTCCGCGGCGCGGGATTGCGCGCCGACCCGGTAGGCCCACAAGAGCTCCTCGGCGGTCAGCTCGGGCACGGCGGACTCGGGCAGGTCGAGATCCACGCGGTCGGTGAGCGTGGAGGTGGTGGTGCTCGGATCCACGTGCGTGGCCATGCGCGACTCCGGGTCGAAAGGGGCCGGGTGGTGTAACCGATGCAATCGCTCGCGCCGTGCGACGTTGTCGTCACTGTCCCGTCGCTCACGCGCCAATCGCCCTCGTCAACCCTGCGTCCAGAGCCTCCGATCCAACCGGGGGCGCCCCCTGCAACCTGCTACGCTCGCACGCCTTGGAGGTCCGATGGCACGCGACCGCCGCGCCGTGATCATCGGCGCGGGCATCACCGGCACCCTCTCCGCCCGCGCGCTCGCTCGGGAAGGCTGGGACGTGACCATCCTGGAAGCGGCCCACGTGGGCGCCGGCTCCAGCTCCCGGACCGCCGCAGGGATCCGCCAGCAGTGGTCGACCGCCGACACCGTGCGCGGCATGCGCTACGCCGTGCGCGTCTACAACGAGTGGGTCGAGCGCACCGGTGCGGACAGCATCCCCATCCGCGCCAACGGCTACCTCTTCCTCGCCGGAGACGACGCCGCGTGGCTCGCCGCCCAGGCCCGGGTCGCGATGCAGAAGGGCGTGGGCCTGACCGACGTCGAGGCGCTCGCCTCCAAGGAGCTGGTGGAGCGCTTCCCGTGGATCGACGGTGACACCGTCAAGGGCGGCACCTTCTGCCCCAGCGACGGCTTCCTGCTCCCGTCGATGATCTACCAGGACGGCATCGCCGACGCGAAGCGCCACGGCGCGCGCCTCATCTCGGGAGCGCCGGTTCAAGCAGCACTCTCCGAGAACGGCCGGGTGACGGCCCTGCGCACCCCCAAGGGCGACTTCTCCGGCGACGTGTACCTCAACTGCACCAACGCCTGGACCCGCGCCCTCGCCCGCGACCTCGGCGCCGAGGAGCTGCCGGTCGATCCGCTCAAGCGCTACCTGTGGTTCATCAAGCGTGACGGTCCGATGTCGGCCGAGACCCTGGCCCACATGCCGCTGACGATCACGCCGTCGGGCGTCTACTGCCGCCCGGAGAACCAGGACACCCTGCTGATGGGCCACGCCCACCCCGCGAAGAGCGAGGACGGCTTCACCTACGAGGACCAGGACGTCATCGAGCCCGACTTCGCCCACACCGGCGGTCTCGAGGCCGCGCCCTTCGAGAGCTGGGCCCTGCTGTCGGAGAACATCCCCGCGGTCGGCGAGTTTGCCGGCATCGCCGCCACGACCAGCGGCTACTACGGCACCACGCCCGACCACAACCCCTTCTTCGGCTACGACCGCAAGCTCACGAACTTCGTGCATCTATGCGGATTCTCGGGCCACGGCGCCATGTTCGGGCCCTTCAGCGCCCGGGTCGCCCTGGCCCTGTGCGAGGCGGGCACCGACATCGACGTGGTCGACATCGAGGGCGAGGTCATCGGCATGGAGGCGTTCAAGATCGGCCGGAAGTACATCGCCCACGAGGCGATGGTGATCTGACGATCAGCGGAAGTCGGCCAGATCCACGACCTCCTCGACCGTGATGGGCGTGCAGTCGCCGGAGTCGACCCGGAACGACACATCGTGCGACCTCGATCCCCGCCGGACGCTCACGTCGACCATGCCGACGACGCCGGGCAGGCAGCCGAAGGTGACGTCGTCGAGGGGGTCACAGCGGGACAGCTCGTCGGTGATCCGCGGCCTGGCGAACACCTCGATCGTGCCCGACGCCGGCGCGCCGTCCTCGAGGATCTGCAGCCGCAGGGCGTACTCGGGGGCCGCGCCCTCACACGCCTCGATGGGCTCCATCTGCAGCGGGTACCAGGAGGTGATGTTGCCGCAGCGGAAGTCGTCGGGGCGGCTCGCCTCCAGGTGGACGACCTCGTAGCGGGGCACCTGGACGGAGAGATCCATGATCGCGGCGTCCATCCAGCACAGATAGCCCGACTCCCGGGCCGCGACGGTGCACTCGAGCGGATCCCCACGCAGGCGATCAAGGACGATCGGCAGCTCCTCGACCACCTCGCCGCCGCTCAGCGGGCGGATCCCGGCGAAGGCCGAGGCTCCGGCGCAGTCGTCCGGTGCACCACAGCTGGCGGGCAGGACGGCCAGCAAGCACCAAGCCGCGGGCAGGCCCCCCCTCATCGCAGCGCGACCGTCAGCGCTTCGGTGATCGGCTCGCAGTCCGCTGCTCCGACGAACACCGACCCGAAGCCGTGCCCACCCCCCGAGCCGTACGCCGAGACCTCGATCCAGCCGCTGGCACCGAGGACACAGGAAAAACGCCCATCTTCGAGCGCCGAGCAGCCGACGTCGTCCTGCGGGGTCACCGCGGACGCCGCGCTCACGGTCGCCCCCCCGTCGAGCGCACCGTCGCCGTCGACCACGCTGACCAGGACCGAGGGCTCCTCGCTGGCCGAGCACTCGAAGCGCGCCTCCAGGACCACGTCCACGGCGTCCGCAGCCTGGGGACAGCCGCCCGCGCCGGGCGAAGGACGGACCGCCTCCAGCGGCAGCGGGAGGTAGCCGGGAGCGTGGACCTGAACCTGGCCCGGTGCGGCGTTGTAGCACCCGATCCCCAGACCACCGCCGCCCGGATCCCACGCCCGGCAGTCCCCCGGCTGCCCGTCGACCCGGATCGCAGGCACCGTCGCCGGCGCGACTCCGTCTTCATCGGTGACCCGCAGGACCAGGTCGGGCCACTCGAGATCATCACACACGCCACCGATGGCCCCGCACCCTCCGACCCCGAGTCCCAGCAGCACCATCACCCCAGCCGTCCCGCGCATGCGACCTCCTCAACCCAGCGTACGACGCGCGCTCGTGACCCGCCACGCTCCCCCGCGCGCGCTACCCTGCCGAGCATGGACCTGCCCATCCCCGACTCCTGGCCCGAGGCCGCCCGGCACCTGCTTCCGGTGCTGCGCGGTCCCACCTCCCCCGCCAACGCCTGGGAAGCGGCGCTCGACAACGCCGAGGCGGTGCTGGTCCGCGAGCCGCTGACGCCCTTCCTCGACGTCGTGGTCGTGCTCGACCTGCCCGAGCTGCGCCTGTTCGTGAACCAGGGCCACCTGGATCGCTGGGAAGCCACGCCTGAAGCCGCCCTCGGTGCCGCCCGCGAGAACCTGCCGCCGGCCACCGGTCTCGCGCCGTGGGAGATCGACGGCGTCTGGACGCTGGATGCCCGCGACGGCTACGCCTCGAGCCGCCTCGCCCTGCCCGGCTGGCTCGCTGCCTTTCGCGATCGCGTCCGCGGCGAGCCCGTGGCCGTCATCCCCGACGCCGACACCATCCTGGTCGGCGGCACCGACGGCGGACTGCCCACCGAGGCCCTGGTCACCGAGGCCTTCAACCGCTTCCACGCCGCGGGCACCCCCGTGTCCCCCGGACCGGTGACCATCGACGATAATGGCCGCTTGATCGCCTGGAATCCCCCGCTCGATCACCCACTGGTGCACCGGGTCCAGGCCTGCCACCGCTACGGCGCCGGCTACGAGTACCGCCGCCAGCAGGACCCCTTCGCCCAGTGGCTGGTCGACCACGACGTCCCCGACCTCCTGGCGCCGTACAGCCTCCTGCGCCACCCCTCCGGTCGGGTGGTGAGCTTCGCCTGCTGGCCCGGCGGCCCGGCCCTGCTGCCCCGCGCCGATCTCGTCGTGCTCGGACCCCCCGGTCGCCTCGACGGCGCGCCCGCCGTCCCCTGGCAGGCCATGATCGCCGCCGGCCACATCGGCGAGCCCGAGCCCACGCTGTCCCCACCCCGCTACCGGGTCACCGGCGCCCCTGATCCAGGGTCGCTCCCCGCGGTCGACCCGCGCAGCTACCAGCCCCACTGAACCCCGTCTCCGGAGCGCCCGTGCGCGTCTTCATCTGTGCCGACATGGAGGGCATCACCGGCGTGGTGCACCGCGAGCAGCTCATGCCCGAGGGCAAGCAGTACGCCGAGGCCCGCCGCTGGATGACTGCCGACATCAACGCCGCCATCGAGGGCGTGCTCGCCGAGGCCCCCGACGCGACCTTCCTGGTCAACGACGGCCACGCGGTCATGCGCAACGTCCTGCTCGACGATCTGCACGACCGTGCCGAGCTCATCGTCGGGCCCGCCACCTGGGAGAACAAGCCGCTGTGCCAGACCACGGGGGTGGACGACAGCTTCGACCTCATGCTCTGCGTCGGCCACCACACCCGCTCGGGCACCCCGGGCGGCCTGCTCGCCCACACCTGGTCCGGCGCGGTCGTGCAGAACTTCTGGATCAACGGCGAGCTGGTCGGCGAGATCGCCATCAACAGCGCCACCGCAGGCGCGTTTGGCGTGCCCATCGGCCTCGTCACCGGCACGGACCGGCTGATGGAGGAGATGGCGGCGACGCTTCCGCCCAACGTGGTCGGCGTGGCGGTCAAGAAGACCCTGGGCACGACCGCGGCCATCTGCAAGACCCCCCGGGTCACCCGCGGGCTCATCGCAGACGGCGCCGCCGAGGCCGTCCGCCGCCTGCGTGCCGGCGAACTCTCGGCGTTGGTCCCAAGCTCTCCTGTGACCATGGAGATCGAGACCTACCGCCGGGAGATGGCCCACCAGGCCCTGCGCGCCCCCCACGTGGAGGCCTGCGGCGAGGCCCGCTTCCGCACCACCGCCCCCGACGCCGCCATCGCCGCCGAGCGCATGTGGCGCGCGGTCGTGCGCGCCCACGACCAGGCGGCGGGCTTCCTGCAGTGAGACGCTGGGTGCAGCTGGTGCTCGGCGCCGGGGTGGCCCTGCTGGGCGTGGGCGCGCTGACCGGGGTCGGGCTGTACCTGGCGTCCGACGACAACCCGACCGTGCCCGCCACCGTGGTCGACGACGCCAGCCTGCCCGCCCTCGTGGTCGACGGTGTGCGCCTGCACGCGGAGGTCCACGGACCCGCCGATGCCCCGGTCGTCGTCGTGCTCCACGGCGGACCGGGCGACGACTACCGCGCGCTCCTGCCCCTGATGCCCCTGTCCGACACCTACCGCCTCGTCTTCTACGACCAGCGCGGCGCCGGCCTGTCCCAGCGCGTGCCGGCCGATCGCCTGTCCGTCGACGACTACCTCGCCGAGCTGGATGGCGTGATCGACGCCCACGGCGACCGCCCGGTCCACCTGATCGGCCACTCGTGGGGGGCCATGCTCGGCGCGGCGTACGTGGGGCGCCACCCGGAGAAGGTGCAGTCTGCGATCCTGGTCGAACCTGGCTTTCTCACCGCGGACGCCAGCCGTCCCTTCCTGGAGGCGGTGAGCAACCCACCGCTGTCGCCGAGCCTGCTCCAGCACGCGGGCTGGTCCTGGCTGCGCAGCCTGCACGTAGACGGACCCGACGACGACGCCGCCAGCGACTTCTTCATGCTGGAGCTCCTCGGCGGCGCCCCCGCAGACGCGCACCCCCTGGGCGCCTACTTCTGCGACCGGGACCCCACCACGGCCCACCTCCCCCACTGGCGCTTCGGCAGCACCGCGTCTGCCGCGGTGCAGTCCTACGTGCAGGACGGGGCCATCGACCTGGGCATCGACCGTGGCCTCGACGCATACGACGGGCCGGTGCTCCTGGTCGCCAGCGGGTGCAACACCCTCATCGGCGCCGAGCACCAGCGCACCCATCACCTGCCCCTGTTCCGCCAGGGCCGGCTCGAGGTCGTCCAGGACGCCGGCCACACGCTCATCGGCGAGGCGCCGGACCGGGTCGTGCCCCTGTTCCGGACCTTCCTCGACCAGAGCCGGGCCGAGTGATCAGCCCCCCGCGGCCTCGCCCGCCCCTTCCGCGGCCGGCGCCGGCATGGCGTCCTCGCGGGTGACGTCGACGCTCTTGCTGATCTCCTGGCCCAGCTTGTAGGCGCGGGCCTTGAGGTCCAGGCCGGAGTCGTGCTCCCTGGTGCGGATGTCGTCCGCGAAGCGCAGGCGCCGACCGTCGTCGGTCTTGATGTAGATGACGCTGCACAGGCCCTTGTCGGTGGTCACGCGCTCGAACTCGATGCGCTCCACCTCGTCCAGGGGCACGCGGATGGTCTCCCGTCGATTATCGGCGTAGAACCTGTCGATGACCACCTGCTCCGTGATCGGCGAGACCTGCGTGTTGGCCCGGTAGAGGTTGCTGCAGGGCACGTCCTGCTCGGCCGCCTGCACGGTGAACCCGGACGGCACGATGACGTCGGTGCCACCGTGGGAGACGACCAGGCTGTAGCTGCCGGGCGGCACGGTCTGCGGGACCTGCGCCACCAGCGCCTCGGGGGTGATGGTCTGCAGGGTGAGCGGGTGGTCGACCTCGGCGCCGTCCGCGCGCAGGCTGACCTTCACGGTGGCGCCGAAGCGCTCGCCCTCGATCCGCACCTGCGAGCCGGGGGGGCCGACGCTGGGGTCGATGACGGTCACATCCGCAGGCTGGGTGCAGGCCATCAGCCCGACCGCCGCCGCCAACCAAGCCCTCATGCCTCGACCTCCGTGTTCCCCAGGCGCTTCCTGTAGCGCCTCCGCCGAGGAGCGGCAGGTTAGCCCATCCTCCACCGTGCTGGAGCCCCCATGTCTGCTGTTCGTCGGCCCGTCGTCCTGTGCATCCTCGACGGCGTCGGACTCGGCCGTGGCGAGGACGACGACGCCTGGGCCACCACCCCGACGCCCAACCTCGACCACTTCCTCGCGACCCGCCCCTGGGTCCCGCTCGCCGCCCACGGACGCGCCGTCGGGCTGCCCACCGACGACGACATGGGGAACAGTGAGGTCGGCCACAATGCGATGGGCGCGGGCCGGGTGTTCGATCAAGGCGCCAAGCTGGTCGAGAACGCCATCGGTGACGGCAGCATCTTCGAGTCCGACCTGTGGCGCGAGCTGGTGTCCCGCCCGACCCTGCACTTCATGGGCCTGCTCTCCGACGGCAACGTGCACAGCCACGTCGAGCACCTGTACGCCATGATCGCCCGGGCCTGCGGCGACGGGGTGAGCCGCCTGCGGGTGCACGTGCTGACCGACGGCCGCGACGTCGCCGCCCGCTCCGCCCTCACCTGGGTCGAGCCCCTCGAGCGCCTGCTCGCCGAGCATCGCGAGGCCGGCCGCGACTACCGCATCGCGTCGGGCGGCGGCCGCATGCACATCACCATGGACCGCTACGAGGCCGACTGGGAGATGGTCGCCCGCGGGTGGCGCTGCCACGTGCACGGGCGTGGCCGGACCTTCCCCACCGCCAGCGAGGCCATCCGGACGTTCTACGCCGAAGATCCGGACATCGACGACCAGTACCTCCCCGCCTTCGTCATCGCCGAGGACGGGGAGCCGGTCGGTCGCATCGAGGACGGCCACGGCGTGGTCTTCTTCAACTTTCGCGGCGACCGGGCCATCGAGATCAGCCGCGCCTTCGAGGACGACAGCCTCGACACCTTCGACCGGGCACCCCGCCCCGAGGTGCTCTACGCCGGCATGATGGAGTACGACGGCGACCTGCACGTGCCCAAGCGCTACCTCGTCGCCCCGCCCTCAATCGACGACACCGTCGGCGAGCGGCTCGTCGGCGCGGGCCTGCAGTCCTTCGCCTGCTCCGAGACCCAGAAGTACGGCCACGTCACGTTCTTCTTCAACGGCAACCGGTCCGGCCTCATCGACCCCAAGCTGGAGCGCTACCAGGAGATCCCGTCGGACTCGCTGCCGTTCGACCAGCGCCCGTGGATGAAGGCCGCCGAGATCACCGACGCCACGATCAAGGCGCTGAGCGAGGGGCGCTTCGACCACCTGCGGATCAACTACGCGAACGGCGACATGGTGGGTCATACCGGCAATCTCGCGGCGACACGGGTGGCGGTCGCCACGGTGGACCTGTGCCTGGGGCGGCTGTGGAAGGCCGTGCGCAAGGCCGGCGGCATCCTGCTGGTCACGGCGGACCACGGCAACGCCGAGGAGATGGTCCAGCGCAAGGGCGATCGGGTGCTGACCGACGCCGACGGGCGGCCCCTGGTGCGCACCAGCCACTCCCTGAACCCGGTGCCCTTCGTCGTGCTGGACAGCCAGGACGGCCTCGCCCTGCGCGACGACGCCGCGGGTGGCTCCATCGCCCGGATCGGCACCACGTTGCTGCAGCTGTGCGGCGTGAGCGCCCCTGACGACTACCTTCCCGGCCTGGTGGAGCTCCCGTGACCCCCGTCGATCTGCGCTCGGACACCGTCACCCGCCCGACCCCGCAGATGCTCCAGGCGATGGTCGATGCGCCGGTCGGAGACGACGTCTACGGCGAGGATCCCACCGTGAACCGGCTGGAGGCGGTCGCCGCGGAGCGCGCGGGCAAGGAGGCCGCCCTGTTCGTGCCCAGCGGCACCATGGGCAACCAGATCGCCCTGCGGATCCACACCCGCCCCGGCGATGAGGTCCTGGCCCACGAAGACAGCCACCCGCTGAACTGGGAGGCCGCCGGGGCCGCGGTCATCGCCGGCGTGCAGATCCGACCCCTGCCGGGCGAGCGCGGCCTGATCCGACCGGACACGGTGAGTCGCGCGATCCGGGCGGAAGACCCCCACATCGCGCCGGCGACCCTGCTGTCGGTGGAGGACACGGCCAACCGCGGCGGCGGTACCGTGCACCCGCTCTTCCTGCTGGACGCCTTGTCCCAGGTGGCGAAGGAGCGGGGGCTGGCGACCCACATGGACGGGGCGAGGGCGTTCAACGCAGTCGTCGCGTCGGGGCAGAGCCTGGCCGAGCGCACCCGTGGCTACGACACCGTCTCCTTCTGCCTCTCCAAGGGGCTCGGCTGCGCGGTCGGCTCGATGCTGTGCGGCCCCCGCGACCTCATCCACGTCGGGCGTCGGGTGCGCAAGATGCTGGGCGGCGGCATGCGCCAGGCGGGCTTCCTCGCAGCCGGTGGCCTGTACGCCCTCGAGCACCACGTCGAGCGCCTCACGGACGACCACGCCCGGGCGAAGCGCCTCGCCGAGGGACTCCGGCGCGTCGGCTACACGGTCGATGATCCGGACACCAACCTGGTCTTCATCGGAGACCTCCCCGATGCCCCCGCCCTGTCTCGCGCCGCCGCCGAGCACGGGGTCCGCTTCTCCGCCGTCGGCCCCACCTCGGCCCGGCTCGCGCTCCACCTCGACGTCGACGACGCCGGCCTCTCCCACACCCTCGACACGCTCGAACGGCTGTTTCCAGGCTCATGATCCCCCTGCTCCTCTCGACCGCCCTCGCCTCCGCCGCCCCCGACGAAGACGCCAAGCCCACCATCCTGCTCGACGACACGGGACTCGAGATCCAGAGCGCCGACGGCCACCGCGCCCTCGACTTCCGGCTCATGGCCCAGCTGCTCGCCACCCTGACGAAGACCGGCACCGACCCCGCCGCCGCCGAGGCCATCGTCAAGCGCGCCCGCACGCAGTTCCGCTACGCCGACCGCCAGCACGAGTTTGCCCTCATGGTCCAGCTGGAGGTGGGCGAGAGCGCCAGCCGCCCGCTGCTGGACGCGCGACTGGACTGGTGGGGACATGACCACGTCGAGCTCGGCCTCGGCTACATGATCGTGCCCTACAGCCGTGCCTGGAACACCCCCATCCCAACCGTCGTCGCCGGCGAGCGCAGCGTCGTGAGCAACCAGCTGGCCCCCGGCCGCCGCACGGGGGGCTACGCCAGGCTGCACTCGGGCGACCGCAAGGTGGAGGGCTGGCTCGGCGTGTACGACCCCGGCGCCGCCAGCGCGCCCTTCATGCCGCTCTTGATGGCGCGGGTACAGGTGAACCCCCAGGGCGCCCTGCCGCTCGACGAGTCGACCATCATCGGCGGGGACGCCGAGCTGAAGACCGGCTTCGGTGCCGCCGCCCGCATCGAGAAGGACGTCGACGGCAACACCGTCACTGGCGCCCTCGTCGACGGCACCCTGCAGTCGGGCGCCTTCCGCGTGGACGCCGACGGCGCGCTGCTCGACACCGCCGACGGCACCACCCTCGCGACCTCCGCCCAGGCCGCCGTCGCCGTCATCCCCGACCTCGTCACCCTGGGCGCCCGCGGCAGCCGGGTGGACGAGCCCACCGACGGCGACCGCTGGATCGCCGAGGGCTTCGTCAACGCCTACGCCATCGGCCCCCACCTCATGGTGCAGGTCCGCTACACGGGGACGTTTGCGGACGAGGCCCCGGACTCGCACCAGGTGGCACTGCACACGCAGGCGTGGTTCTGACCAAAGGACCCCGAGGACGGCTCACCCCCCCCGGGATGGGCGCGTCCTCAGGGCCCTGGTAAGTCAGATCAGTGGCACGCGAGGTTGTTGTAGGTCACGCGCACGGCGGCACCCTCGGGCGGGGTGACGTCGAAGATGATCGTCGCGCCGTCGATGTGCCAGTCAGAGGGCCACTCGACCCCGTCCACCCACACCTTGACGGTGCGCGGGTCGGGGGTCTCGGTCAGGTCGAAGCGGCCCAGGCCCTCGATGCTGGCCTTGGCCAGGCGCTCGACGTGGCGGGCCCAGTTGGTGTCGCAGATGGACAGGAACTCACCGCCGGTCTCCTGCACCGCCTGCCAGTAGCCGTTGCCGGCCAGTGCCGTGCCGCAGCCGCCCGGGTAGTCGCCGGCCACCGCGGAGATCTTGACCAGGCGCCGGTCGGTCGGGTGCAGGTTGCGCAGGTCCTCGACCAGGGTGCTCCAGCTCTGGGACGACTGCTCGGGCTCGTCGGAGACCAGGATGATGTGGGTCGCCGCGTCCGCCCGGAGGAAGCCGGCGTTGCAGCCGCTCTTGCTGTTCTGCATGGCGATCTTCGCCAGGGTCAGCAGGGCCTCGGTGTAGGAGCCACCGTTCCAGGTGAGCACCGCGCTGCGGAAGCGGTCCTTGTAGCCGGGGGTGCTGCGGTCGAGCATGCCGCCGTTGAAGCAGCCGTTGTTCGCGGTCGCCACGCCGACGCGCCAGCCGGTGGTGACGCTGTCGATCTGGTCGATGAAGCCGCCGAAGTTGGTCGCGAGCCGGGTGGCGTCGTCCTCCATCGAGCAGCTCTGGTCCACCGCGAAGAGGATGTCGACCGGGGGTGCGATCGGCATCTCGAACTCGTCGGTGAGCTGATCGTCGTAGACGCCGTCGCCAACCTGGTCCGCATCGAGCGGGCCCCGCGGGTCGTTGCTGACGACGGTGAGGAAGCCGTCGCTCTCGACCTCGTCCATGGGCGCGTAGGCCAGGCCCACGTCGGTCGCGTCGCCGGGCGCGAGCACGATGGGCAGGGACGGGCCCCAGGCCAGGTCCATGGTGGTGTCGCTGCCGCCGTACTGTAGATCGTCGATGACCAGGTCCTCGGTGCCCACGTTGGACAGGGTGACCTTGAGGCTCTCCTCGCAGCCGATGAGGGCGGAGCCGTAGTTGTAGTCCCAGGGGTCGATCTCGAGCTCGGGCACGAGGCCCTCGGCGCGCAGGCCGACCTCGACCGTGCCGGTGACCTCGTCGTTGTTGGAGATGTCGATGGAGCCGATGAGCGTGTTGGCACCCATGGGGCTGAAGGCGACCTTGATGATGGCCGAGGAGCCCGGCTGCAGGCTGAACGCGTTGTTGTCGACGATCCGGTAGGACGCCTCGTTGCCGCGCACCGACATCTCGGTCACGTCGAGCACCGCGATCCCCTCGTTCGTGACCTGGAACTCCTTGATCAGCTCCTCACCGCCGGACAGGGGCCCGAAGTCCAGGGACTCCGGGTAGACCTTGATGATCGGACGCTCCGGATCGGGGGCCGTGTGGTCGGTGAATCCGCTCTCGTTGCAGGCGACGAGGCCTGCGGTGAGCGTGGCGAGGATCAGGAGGGCGTGGGGGGTCGCGCGCATGGTGGCTCCAGGGACGCTCACCCCGAAGCAAGTCCCGTGCCGATCGTCACATCGGTTGAACCTGGCTTTTTACGACCTCCAGACAGGACTGCGGCATTCTGATCACACCCATGGGCGCCCCTGGGACACCCCGGGAGCCCATCCGGTACGCCCGATCCCCCCGTCAGCCCCTACTTGTGGCCGACTGCCTTCAGCCTTCGATCGAGGTCCCAGGTGGGGTCCCAGGTGGTCGTGTGGCAGCTGGTGCACAGCGCCTCGAGCACGCACACCGGGCAGTCGTCGCCGAGGCCCTCGATGTTGTCGGTGCCGCCGCCCGCCTTGACGTGGGCGCCGCCGGGTCCGTGGCAGGACTCGCAGCCGACCCCACCCTCGTCCAGGGCAAAGCCGGCGAGCTCGGTGGGCTCGGGGCCGCCGTGGGTCTTGGGAGAGGCGTGGCAGCGCACGCAGGCGACGGCCTCGGCGGCGGGTGCCCCCTCGTGCTCCTTGGTCGACAGCGTGGCCATGGCCTTGCCGTGGGGGTCCTGGGACCACCAGGCGTGCTCGTCGGTGTGGCAGCTCTTGCAGGCGGCGGAGCCCACATGGGGGCCCTCGGCGAACGCCAGCAGGGGTCGCTCGCGCTCGCCCGAGTGCAGGGCGCGCAGCTCGGCGGTGAACGCGTCATCATCGAGCTTGTTCGCCGCGTAGTGGTCGATGAGGGGCAGGCCCTTGGCCACCGAGAACGCGATCGAGTGCTTCTTGTCGTGACAGCCCGCGCAGGCCTCGGCAGGCGCGTCCACCTTGCCGTCGTGGGGACCGCCGGGCCCGTGGCAGGCCTCGCAGCCCACGTCGACCAGGTGGTCGCGCGCGGTGTCGCCCGCCACCCACCCGGTGGGCTTGCCCATGCCGGTCACGTGACAGCCGACGCACTCGGCCTTCTGGTGGTCGTCCCGCGCCAGCAGGGTGTCCCAGGCCACCGAGTGGTGGGACAGGAGCCAGGCGCCGGCCTCCTCCGTATGGCAGGCCATGCAGGTGGCGTTGCCGTGGTAGCGGCCCTCGTCGAAGCCGGCGAAGGGCGTGCCCAGCGCGCGCATGACCAGCAGCGACCCCTGGCCCCGACGGAAGGGATACCAGGCGTCCTTCGCCACGATCTTGCGCTTCTCGGGCTCCAGGTAGATGACCGACGGGGTCGAGCGCGCGCTGATCGCCCGGGCGATGGCCGCGTCCTCGTCGATGATCAGCGGGTAGCGCACCTTGTAGGTGTCCCGGTAGCGGTCGAGCGCCTTGGGATCGGAGCGCGACGACGCGATGCCCAGCACCTTCGCCTTTCCCGCGAGCCGCTCGGCGACCTCGTTCAGCTCGGGCTGGGCGTGCTGGCAGTGGGGGCAGGTGGGCGAGAAGTAGACCAGCAGGGTGGGGCCGTCGATCCGCTCGGCGAGGCTCGCGGGGAGCGGGATCTCCACCGGCTCGCCGAGGCCCTGCAGGACGTTGGCGCTGTTCGCGGCGGGCGTGCCCTCGGACCAGCCGGCGACGGACGCGGCCACGGCGACGGAGCCGAGCAGGAGCACGAGCAGGGCGGCGAGGGGTCGGGAGAAGCGCATGGCGGCCGACTAACCCCCGGAGCACGCGGTGTGCTTCCATGGTGTCCGGTGCGCCCCCCGCCCGGTGTCCCACTGAACCCGGAGGTCCCATGCGCAGCGTGCTCCTGGCCATCCTGCTCGCCGGCTGCCCGGGCGCTCCCGCGACCGACGCGACCGACGCGACCGACACCACCGACGCGACCGACGACACCGACACCTGCGCGGCGTGGGAGGAGGGCGAGCCCGGCGCCGCTCCCGGCTGCAGCCCGCCATATCTGACCGCGGGCGGGCGCACCGAGGTCACCGAGCCCTGGCTGCTCGGCGTCACCCTCACCCGCGACCACACCTACGCCGTCCGCGACGGCCTCAC
>CALATR010001236.1 GCA_937891875.1 uncultured Pseudomonadota bacterium
CGCGTCCTCCGGTGCAACCTCGGAGGCGTCACGCTCGGGGTCGAGGAGCGGCATCAGGCGTCGCCGGCCGAGGTGCCGCCCAGGAAGCGCGACAGGGTGCCGCGGATGGGCGTCAGCGAGAAGTCGCCGACCTCGGAGAAGCGCTCGACCAGGCCGTAGCCGGTGCGAGCGAGGGTCAAGAGCCCCTGCAGGCGGGAGATGACCCGCGGCAGGTCCGGATCCTCGGGGTTCTCGGCAGCCTCGGCCTTGAGCAGGGCCAGCGCCTCCTCGAAGCGCTCCACCGCGCGACCGATGAGGCGTAGCTCACGCTCCCGCACGATCCGGCGCACGACCTCCCACACGTCGGTGTAGGCGGTGTAGTAGCGCTTGCGTTCACCGGGCACGGGCACCCGGCGGATGAGGCCCCACTGGGCCAGCTCGTGCATGCCCATGGAGATGGCGCCGGCGGACAGCCCGGTGAGATCGGCCAGCTGGGTGGCGGTCAGCGGCTGCGAGGACAGGTACAGGCAGGCCCAGATCCGCCCCATGCTGGCCTTGAACCCCCAGAATTCGACAAGCTCACCCATGGTCTCGCTGACGAGACCGATGGCGCGTGCGTGCTTCTCGGACGGACCCGAGAACGGAGAGTCGGCGGTCATGGTTGGCTCCCAGCGCTCCAGACATGAGGTCTTTAACCGCAACCATCAGTTCCTTCAAAATACATTGAAAGTTTCCGATGCCCTGTTTATGAACTGCCTCCTGAAGGAGACCCCATGCCGTCCCCCCGCTTGCGCGCCCTCCCCGGAGGCTCAGCCGTCAGGACCCGCCCGGCGGGTGTCCTCGGTGGCTCTCCGCTGACCCGGATCGACGGCCCGGCCGATGCGCTGGGGTTGGTGTCCCAGGACATGGCGGCGGCGGAGCTTGCCTTGCGGGATCTCGTCGTCAGCGATGTCCGCGCCGTGCCGGTCGTGTCCTCCTACCTGCTGGAGGCGGGCGGCAAGCGCCTGCGTCCGGCGCTGACGGCCCTCGGCGCCCGCGCGGTCGGCTTCGACAGCGCGCAGCTGCCCAGGCTCATGTGCGTGGGCGAGCTCATCCACCTGGGCTCCCTGCTCCACGATGACGTGGTCGACGGCGCGGACACCCGCCGCAACCGGGACGCCACCCACAAGGTCTACGGCAACGCGGTCACCATCCTCACCGGCGATTTCTGCCTCGCCCGGGCGGTGCTGCTGGCGTCCGAGTCCGGCGGCCACACCGCGGTCACCGAGCTGGCGCGCGCGGTCACCGCCATGGCCGAGGGCGAGGTCCTGCAGCTGCAGCGCTCGGGAGATCTGTCCGCCTCCCTCGACGAGTACCTCGAGCTCATCGACAAGAAGTCCGCGGCCCTCATCGCGTGGTGCGCCGCCGCGGGTGCCTGGGCCGTCGGGGACGCGCGCGCCGCGGACGCCCTGCAGCGGTACGGTCGCAGCGTCGGCGTCGCCTTCCAAGTCACGGATGATGTCCTCGATTATCGCGCTGGAACCGGCAAGAACCCCGGTGCGGACCTCCGCGAGCGCAAGCTGACCCTGCCGCTGCTCTTCGCCATGGAGCGCGACCCCCAGCTGCTCGCCGACCTGCTCGACCACGAGCCCACCGACGCCGAGCTCCCCGAGCTGCTCCAGCGCGTGCGGGACACGGGAGCTCTGGACCGGGCGCTGGCCTGGGCGCGTGGACGGGTCGACGCCGGCCTGTCCGAGCTGGACGTGCTGCCCGAGTCCTCCGCCCGGGACGCCCTGCGCGTGCTCGGTCGCTACCTCGTGGAGCGGGCGGCGTGAGCGAGCCCCGCCAGCGCAAGATCGTCGTCGGGGTCACCGGCGCGTCGGGGGCCATCTACGCCCAGCGCGTGCTGCACTTCCTCCGCGACGAGGGCCCGGCGCTGGGCATCGAGGCCCACGTCACCTTCACGAAGTACGGCCGTCTGGTCTACTCCGACGAGACCGGCGAGAGCCCGTCGGACATCGGCCTGCCCACCTGGGGTCCGACCGACATGACGGCACCCTTTGCATCGGGAAGTGCTGGCTACGACGCCATGGTCGTCGTTCCCTGCAGCGCGGGCAGCCTGGCGCGGATCGCCCACGGCATGTCCACGGACCTCGTCGGCCGCGCGGCGGACGTCATGCTCAAGGAGCGGCGCAAGCTGGTGCTGGTCCTGCGAGAGAGTCCGTACAACCTGGTTCATCTGCGGAACATGGTCGCGGTCACCGAGGCCGGTGCCCTGGTCATGCCCGCGTCCCCCAGCTTCTACTCGCATCCCGAAGGGGTGCTCGGCCTCGTCGACACGGTCACCGCCCGGATCCTCGACCAGCTCGACGTGCCGAACGAACTCATGCGCCGCTGGTCCGGCCAGCTCCTCGGAGGCTCCTCGTGACCCTCGCCACCCCCGAAACCACGCCGCCGACCCGGTCGACCGAGCCACGGCTGTCCACGATCGCCCACCGCGCCCTCGAGCGCGCGGGCCTCGGAGACCTGCGCGACAAGGTCGTCGCCGGTGAACGCCTCTCCCTCGAAGACGGCGTGCGCCTGTACGACAGCCCCGCCATTGCCGCGGTGGGCGCCCTCGCCAACCTGGTCCGCGAGCGCAGGCACGGCGACTGGACCTGGTTCAACCGCAACCTGCACATCAACGCGACCAACGTCTGCGAGGCGGACTGCGTCTTCTGCAGCTTCGCCCGGATCAAGACCGGCGACCCCAACGCCTACACCATGGAGATCTCCGAGGCGGTCTCTCGGATCACGGCGTTGAAGGACACCTTCGTGACGGAGGTGCACATCGTCAACGGGCTGAACCCGGACCTGCCGTTCAGCTACTACCCGGACCTGATCAAGGCGATCAAGCAGGAGCGTCCGGACATCCACGTCAAGGGCTTCACCGCGGTCGAGATCCACTACTACGCCCAGAAGTACGGCATGACCTACGAGGAGGTCCTGCAGCGCTTCATCGACGCGGGCCTGGGCTCCATGCCCGGCGGCGGCGCCGAGATCTTCGCCGACCGCGCGCGCCGCAAGCTGTGCCCGGACAAGGTCGGCACCGACGACTGGCTCCTGGTCCACAAGACCGCGCACCAGATGGGCCTGCGGACCAACGCGACCATGCTGTTCGGCAGCATCGAGCGCCTGGAGGAGCGGGTCGACCACATGATCCGCCTGCGCGAGCTGCAGGATGAGACCGGCGGATTCCAGACCTTCATCCCGCTGAAGTTCCACCGGACCAACAACCGCCTGCAGCGCCTGCCCGAGCCCACCGCCCAGGAGTGCCTGCTCACCCTGGCGGTCAGCCGCCTGATGCTCGACAACTTCGACCACATCAAGGCCTACTGGCCGATGCTCTCCGTCGAGACGGCCCAGCTGTCCCTCTCGTTCGGCGCGGACGACCTCGACGGTACCGTGCGCGAGGAGCGCATCTACCACATGGCCGGCGCCACCACGCCACAGATGCTCGGCCGCGATCAGCTGGTCGACCTCATCCGCCGCGCGGGCCGCATCCCCATCGAGCGAGACACGCTCTACCGGACCGTGGCCTCGGCCTGAACCCTCTTTCTTCCTGGATTGTGCCGTGACGACCCGCATCGCCACCGTCGGCTACCTGAACGCCAGGCCGCTCACCGACTACCTCGACCGCGACCGCTTCGAGGTGGTGGAGGGCCATCCCTCGGAGATCGCGACCCTGCTCCGTGAGGGCGCGGTGGACCTGGCCCTCGTGCCGGTCGCCGCCGCACTCACCGATGGTGCGTTCCGCATCGTGCCCGAGGTCTGCATCGGCGCGCTCGGCCCGGTGCACTCGGTGCTCCTGGTCGCCGAGACCGAGCCCGAGGACTGGACCGAGGTCGTGCTGGACGGGGTCTCCCGCACCAGCCGCACCCTCGCCCGGCTGCTGCTCACCGAGGGTCCGCTCGGCAAGCGCGTCCGCAGCGACCTGGTCCTGCGCGAGGGCGACCTCGGCGAGGGCGTGAAGGCCGCCGGCGGAACCGTCGCCGGCCTGGTCATCGGCGATGCCGCCCGCGTCGTGCCCGAGCACCTCACCGTGCAGATCGACCTGTCCGAGCAGTGGCACGCCTGGCACGGGCTGCCCTTCGTCTTCGCCGTGTGGGCCGGCCGCCCCGACCTGCCCGGCGAGGTGGTCGACGCCGTGCGCGAGGCCGGTCGTACCGGGCTCGCCAACCGGGCCCAGGACCACGCGGGCGCCGACCTGGACTACGTCACCCGATCCATCCGCTACGCGCTCGATGATCGCGCGCTCACGGGCCTGCGCCGCTACGCTGCCATCGCGAAGCGCGCCGGCCTGGTCGGCACCGAGGACGTCGAGCTGTACGACCCCACCCGCCGGGTGATCGGCCGCCGGGACCTGGACGCCCTGCTGACCGACGCCGCCGACGGCGAGGCGCTGTCCCGCGACGACCTGCTCGCCCTGGCGAGCGATGCCCGCACCGCCGACCTCACCGCGGCGGCCGCCTTCCGCCGCGACACCCTGGACGGCACGCTCACCACCGTGCGCTGGACGCTCGGCCGCACGATCGTCACCACCGACGTCGACGTGGACGGCTTCGGCCCATGGAAGGCGCCCGGCGAGTCCGACGCCCTGGTCCGCACCCCCGACGACGTGGCCGCCCTGGTCGAAGAGGCCGGCGAGGTCGAGGCCGGCGACATCCTGCTCGTCGGAGGGCACCACCCGGGGCTGGGCACGGACGCCTGGTGCAAGTGGATCGCTGCCGCACGGTCGGCGTCTGACGCCCGGATCCGCGCGCTGTCCCTTGAAGGCATCCGCCACCTGTCCGCGGTCGACGACCTGCCGGTCGAGGCCATCGTGGCCCGCCTGCGCGAGGCCGGCCTGGACATGCTGGCCGAGGACGCGGTGCTGGCCCTGGACCCCACGGTGCGCTCGGGCGCGCGCTGGCTGTCGCCCCGCCAGTTCCGTGGCCTGCTCCCGGTGCTCGCCGACGCGGGCATCGAGTGGCTGGGCGGGCTGGAGGTCGGCGCGGGCGAGTCCGTCGAGGCGCGGATCGACCACCTGCTGAGCCTGCGCGAGCACCGGCTGGCGGGCGTGCGGATCACCCCGCTCACGGCGGAGCGCGCGGTCCGTCCCGAGGGCGCCACGGCCGAAGATCACATTCGAACCGTCGCTCTGGCGCGCCTGGCTCTGGATGGGCTGTCGCACCAGGCGGCCTGGCTCGCCGGGGCGCCCGGTCTGGCCCAGGTGGCGCTGCATGCCGGCGCGGATGCCTTGGGCACCGTCCTGCTCGGCGCCCGGGAGGCGGACGGGGACACCCGCTTCGTCAACCCGCGCGCCCGGGTCGGCAAGAAGCGCGAGGTGGACCCCTGGCGCGAGCTCATCGGCGAGGTGGAGCACGCCCTGAAGCGGTCGGGCTTCGCGTCGGAGCGAGAGCGTCCCGGTCTGGACCTCACCCCCGCCGACGCGGTCACCCCCCAGCCGCGAGCC
>CALATR010001237.1 GCA_937891875.1 uncultured Pseudomonadota bacterium
ATCGCCATCGCGAAGAAGCGCGCCAGACAGCGAGCATCCGTAGGCATGCTCGGCAAGGACCTCACCCGCCGCTCCAAGGGCCGCTGCGAGCTGTGCGGCTCCAAGGACGACGCCCGCCCCTACGAGCTCGTCCCCTTCCCCGACGAGCCCACCATGGAGCGCACCCTCATCGCCTGCGCCCGGTGCCGCGACTGGCTCGAAGGCGGCGAGATCGTCGCGATCGAAGCGCGCTTCCTGGAAGAGACCCTCTGGTCGACCGAGCCCAGCGTGAGGCTCGCTTCGGCGAGGCTGATCATGCGCGCGGACTTCGCCGACGATCCCTGGGTGAGGGATGCGCTCGAGGCCGTCGGGTACAACCCCGCGACCGACGAGATCGAAGAGCCGATGCACTGAGTGGGGCGTCGCGAGGTCGGGGCGGGTGCGCACAACGGTGACTGCCCCCACCACGGAGGCACGAAGTCACGGAGGGCCACGGAGAAGGGAGGGGTGGGTCGCCCAACTTCGTGCGGGCGAGTGGCCACTTGATGGACTCGCAAAGCCGATCCTGCCGGGAGATCGGCGTCTGGCTTCGACCAAAGCCGGACTCCCAGCCGGATGAACGACGGCCAGGAACCGGCTTGCAAGCCACTCTCTACCCCCTCTGAGCGATCACCATGTCCGACCCTCCACGCCTCCCTCCGTGGCCCTCCGCGCCTCCGTGCCTTCGTGGTGGGGGCAGTGACGAACGCACTTCCTTCCGCGCTCTGTCCCCTCCCCTCCCCAACGCCAAGAGGCCGCCCCTCCGAAGAAGGACGGCCTCCGTGTTGCTCGAGGTCGAAGCTACTCGACCTCTTCCTCGGGCAGCACTTCCTCGACCATCTCGTCCAGCGTCTTCTCCCCACCGGCGTTGTTCCCGGTGGCGGTGGCCTCGGCGGCCTGGACCTGCTTGAGGGCGACCGTGAAGTCCTCGGCCTCGGGCAGGGTGGGGTCGCACAGGGTGATGTACCAGTCCCTGACGATGCGGTCGTCCTGGTTCAGGTAGTCCGAGTAGTCGGGCAGGCGCTCCATCTTGCGGTCGGCCTCGAACAGGCCGGGGACGGCCTGGCCGGACTTGACGCAGTGGCGGTACTTCTTCTCGACCGCGGGCCCGAGAGCGGCGGTGACGGCCTCGCGGCACTTGCCCATCTTGCGGCGGCCGCCCTTCTCGCAGACCTCGAGCTCGGCGCTCTGCACGAAGGCCGTCCAGCGCTTGGCCAGCACGTCCTCTTCGGCAAAGGTGAGCTTCTCCTTGGTCTCTTCGAGGTCCTGCTCGGTCGCCCGCAGGCGCTCGACCGTGCGCTCCAGCTCCTGGAGTGCCTCTTCCTTCTCCTCGATGGCCACGGCCAGCTGCTGCTTGAGGTCCTCGACCTCCTTCTTCAGGCTGGCGAGCTCCTCGCGCATCTGCCTGCCGGCGACCGCGCCGCGCTTCATCGCCTCTTCGAGCTCGTCGACCCGGGCCTGCTTGGTGTTGACCTGAGTCTCGAGGTCGACGACCTTGGCCTGGGCCTCGGTCAGCTCGGACAGGGTGTCGGTGACGAAGGGCTGGCACAGCCCGTCGATCTCGGCATCGGTGAGCTCGCGAAGCTTGACGACCTCGACCTCTTCGGGCGGGGTGCTCTGCCACCACAGCCCGATGGCCAAGGCACCGATCGCAATGCCCGCGCCCGCGGCGACCAGAGCGGTCACCACCGGCAGGACCATGCTCCCGGCCCCGCCCGAGGGC
>CALATR010001238.1 GCA_937891875.1 uncultured Pseudomonadota bacterium
GGGTCGGGCGTCCTCCCAGAAGGCCGTCGCAAACTCGGTGAACCGGCCGGCGTCCACGTTGCCCAGCATGCCGGAGACCAGATCGAGCCCACCCAGGATGTCGCCGGCGCAGCGGGCGCGCTCCTCGGCCGTGTCGGCGGTGAGCCAGTCGAAGACGTCGCAGCACAGCTTGATGATCTGGCAGATCTCCGCGACCTGCTGAATCCGCTCCTTGATCGCCTCGATCTGCTCGACCACCTCCTTCAGCGGCTCGATGAAGCTCTCGACCTGATCGGCGATGCTGCTGATGGTGTCGGCGATGTCGTAGCAGGTCTCCGCGATCTTGAAGAGGACCTTGGCGGCCCCTGCGCCGAACATGGTCGCGGCGAGGGCGGTCGCGATGGCGAACAGGATCGCGGCGATGATCTGCAGCGCCTGCACCACCTGCTTGAGCAGGTCGACGAAGCTCATCACCATGTTGACGAGCGAGGTGATGGTCCCGATGAAGCCGTCGAGCACGGCGAGGCAGATCTCGCACACGCCGAGGATCACGACGACGACGTCCTCGACGAAGGTGTCGCCCGAGCCCTGCAGCGACTCCTCGAAGCCCTTGGGATCGAGGAAGTCGAGGCCGCCGGAGCCGAACATCGCGCCGATGTCGCCGATGGGGAAGGCGGTGGCGGCGTTCAGCGAGCCCTGGATGCCGTCGACGGTGCCCTGCAGCCCGTCGCCGACCGCGTGGAAGTCGCCGATGGTGGACTCGTAGCCCTCGGGGATGGCGCCCTTGACGACCGAGGTGAGCACCTCGCCCTGGGTGCCGGAGACGTCGACGTGGCGGGCCAGCTGGGGTCCGGTCGACGAGGCGTCCGTCCCCTGCCGGGCCTCGCGCTCGGCGCTGTCCCCGGGACTTGTGGTGGGCAGGCGGTCGGGCACGGGTGCGAGGCCGCGGCGCAGGTGCCCACCCTGCTGGATGACGTGGGTGACCTCGTGCTCGACGAGCTCGATGGACGGAGCGGAGTCGGCGAACACGATGACGTTGCCGACCGTGAACGCCTCGGCCTGGACCGACGCGCAGGCCTGGGTGGCCTGTGGACCGAAGAAGCAGTGCACCCCGGACAGATCGACGCCGAACCGCTCCTCGAGTGCCTCCCGGTGGGGCAGCGGACGCGCCTGGCCGGTCCGACCGAGCGCCAGGGCGCCCGCAGCGATCCCGCCGGGCTCGAGTGCGGATCCCGCACCGACAGCTCCGGCCAGCACCCCGTCGGTGCCACCGACGATCTCCTGGGCGACGGCAAACCACGCTCCGGCGTCGGCCTCCGCGAAGGCCTGGTCGAGGACCCCCGAGAGCAGGTCCCCGAGCCCGTCGAGCCCGACGCCAGCCGGCTCGCCGCCCAGGGACTCCGAGCGGGCGAGGGTCGGAGCGGCGGTCGCGGACACCTCGGGCGCCTCCGCCGACACCGGCGATGAACCATGCTCGAAGCTCGATTCCTGGAGACCCGGCAGAAAGGCGTCCACCGCGGCGAGCCCCTCGTCGCCGAGCCCCGTGGCCACGCTGTCGCGCCAGCCGGGCTCGAAGCGACCCTCGGGCGCGCGGGGGACCTCGCCGAGGCGCACGAGCACCTGCTGGCGGATGGCGGCGGGCACGTCGTCACCCAGCGCATCAGCGAGCAGGGCGGACAGGGCGTCGGGACGGGTGCCGAGCCGGTTGTGCCACACCTCGTCCAGTGCGAGCTCGGCGTCGATCAGCGGCAGCTGGGCGAGCACCCGGTCTTCTGCGGCATAGGCCTCGACCTCGGCCGGATCGGACGGGTCGGACACCCCGCCCCCGCTGGGCAGCCGGTTGTCGAGGTGCTGCACCACGTGGGTGAGCTCGTGGGCGATCAGCCGGTCCCCGCGGGGGGTGCCGGGCTGCCACTCGCCCGCCCCGAAGAAGACGTGGGCCCCCACCGCGGCGGCGTGGGCGGACAAGGCCTCGGCGGCGCGCGCGGCGTCTGCGCCGGTGTGGATGCGGACCACGCCGAGATCCCGACCCAGCGCGCGCTCCATGCGTCGACGGACCGCGCGCGGGAGCGGCGAGCCGCCGGCGGGGAGACGCACGGGCTCGGCCGCGTCGAGCTGGCGGCGACGCAGGGACATCGACGACTCGGCGGGCACGTCCACACCGGCCGCGTGCAGCAGCAGCTCCCCAGCGACCGCACCGCCGAAGCCCGACGCGGGCCCGGCGAGGCTCGTGAACACGGCCTGGTTTCCGACGCCAGAGCGAAGCGCTGGGGTACCACTGACCGCAAGGTGGACAGATCCAGGCTGTTCACACTTCTGGATATCCGTACCACTTGTTTGGGCGGCGGGAGCGTCAGCATCCGCTCGCAGGGCAGCCAGACGAGGAGAGGTCATGGGGCACGCCGAGTCGCTGGAAGGGCACGCCGCCAGAGGGCGGGCGCGGGAAGGCGGGGAGGAGACCGCTCTTCCGATCCAACGGTGGGATACGTACGCTCATGCTTTCTTAATTGTGCCGGGCACAAGCATGTACACCGCGTTCCATCCCGATACGACGGCATCGCCAGACCCGGAGCTGGACCCGGCGGACCCCGCCTGGCGCGCCGTGCTGGACGCGATCGCGCACCTCCAGCTGGACCCCCGCACCCCCGGGCTCGCGCGCCTGGCCGCCCTGCTCGGGGGCCACCCGGGTGCGGTCGCCGCGGCGGTCCGTCGCCTGAGGGTGATCGGCGTGGCCGACCTCGCCGCCGCGATCGACGAGGACGTGCGCGTCCTGGGCGACGACCTGGGTCTGAGCACCCTGTGGGCCGACCCCACGCTCCGCCGACCCTGGCTGCAGGCGGCGTCCTGGGCGGACACCAGCCTCGACCCGATCCCCGAGGCCCTGGTCACCGCCGGCTGGACCCTCGGCCCCGACCGGCTGCACCCTCTCGCCGCCCGGTTTGCCCGCCAGCAGGCCGACGCCGACGCCCGGACCGCAGCGTACCGGCGCCATGCACACGCCGTCCTGGGCGAGGGCCTGCCCGACCTGGTGGCCCGTCCCGCCGCCGTCCCCGACGCCGAGCTGTGGGCGATCGCCACCCGATCGGACGCGGTCGGGCCGGCTGCGACCGCCTGGGCCTGTGCCGCCCTCGCTGCCTGGCCCGCGCCCACCCGTGTGCCCACCGTCCGCGAGACCCTGGCCGCGCGCGCCGTCGACCGGGCTGCGGCGGCCGACGATCCCGTGCTCGACCGGGTGGTGGCCCAGGTACAGACCCGCGTGCACGCCGACCGCGGGGTGGACCCCGCCCACGTCCGCGCGTCAGCCCCTGGGATCTACGCCCGCTTTCGTGCGGAACTCACCCGCGCGTCCGCCGAGGGCGTGGGGGCGCTGGAGGCGCTCGGACCCCGCGCCGCCGCCCTGGGCGAGGGCTGGCAGGCAGACCTGGTGATCGCCTGCGCCCGGGTGCTCCAGCAGGACGGGCGCTGGGCCGAGGCGCGTCGCCGAGCGCGGGATCTGCTGGTCGACGTGCCCCGCGCCCGGGCCAGCGCCTGCGCCCTGCTCGCCGAGTGCGCCCAGCAGCGCGGGAACCTGGCCGAGGCGACCCGATGGCTGGACGAGCTCGCCGAACACGACGCCACCGTGACCAGCGAAGCCCTCCGCCTCCTGATCCGCGCCGAACAGGGTGACCTCACACCCCCCGCCCCGCCCGCGCTCGCCGCCGTCGACGCCGCAGCCCGCGCCCTGCACGCCGAGGATCCCACCGCCGCCCGCGCCCACCTGGCTGCGGCCACCTCGAACGCGCCCGCGCCCCTGCCCGCCCTGATCGACGCCGCCCGCGAGCGCCTGCACCGAACGGTCCAGCAGCTCGAGGATGCCTTCACCGACGAGATCCTCGTGCAACACGACCCGGTCCGGTTCCGACCGCCGGGCGGTTCGTGGGTCTCGCTGGACGGCCGCAACGTCGCCGGCCGCCTGCTGCTCGCGCTCGCCGAGCAGGGTGGTGCCATCCACCCCCCCGAGCACCTCATCGAGGCGGTGTGGCCGGGCGAGGCACTGCTGCCAGCGTCGGGCCGCAACCGCCTGTACGTCGCCGTGCGCGAGCTCCGCGTGGCCGGCCTCGGCGACCTGCTGGCCAGCCGGGACGGAGGCTACGTGCTCGACGCTCCCGTCCGGCTGCTGTCGACCAGCCGGACCGGCCGCTCGGGGTCCAGCGCGTAGCCGGTCCCCTCCCGCACCACCCAGGTGACCAGACCCAGGCGCCGCAGCGCGAGGATCGCGTTGTGAAGCCGATTTCGGGCCGAGCGATCCCAGGCCTTGCGCTCGGGCCAGCCGGTGGCGTGCAGCGCTTCCGCCTCGACGGGCCCCTCGCGCTCGGCCCGGGCGTGGGCCAGGGCCACCAGCACCCGGCGGGCCGCCACCCGACGACCCAGGCGGACCTCGTCGCCGTCCGGCAGGCGGAACCAGCGCCCCTCGCCGTCCACCTCGAGCGCGTCCACCGCGGGCTCGGTCGCCGCCAGCGCCCGCTCCATTCGCTCCAGCCGCCCGGTCAGGATCCGCCGTCCGATCACGTCCCCGTCGTGCTCCAGGGCGGGAGCGTCCGCGACCCCACGCGCAGCCTCGACAGCCGACAGGGCTCGGACGCGATCGCCCGCTTGCAGCGCCAGCTCTGCCTCGACCACGTCCACGAGGCCCACGAAGCGCTCCAGGGCGGACCCGTCTGCCGTGCGACCGGCGCGCAGCAGGATCTCCCGCGAGTCCGCCGCCCGCGCCCGCGCCTCGTCCAGCCGTCCGGCCAGCGCGAGCAGCCCGACCACCGCCGGAGTCCGCTCACCAGCCGCAGGCTCCCGCTCGAGCACCGCCGTCGCCCCGGCCACATCCCCGCGCTCCACCGCCAGCTCGACCCACCAGCCCAGCACCCCGACGACCAGCGCCGGGTTGCGCCCGGACGCCGCCTCGAGCCAGCGCCGGTAGCCGGCCTCCGCCCCGTCCAGATCACCCTCGATGTGCAGCAGACGTGGCTCGGTGCGGCTGCGGACCAGCGCCTCCCGTCCCCCGTCGTCCCGCTGCGCACCCAGCGCGAGCGCGCGGCGGTTCGCCTCCCGGGCCTCGTCGGTCCGTGCCAGCTCGCACAGCAGGTCCGCCCGCAGCTGGGACATGGTCCGACTGACCGAGCCAGACGGCGGCAGGCAGGCCAGCGCCTCCTCCGCCTGCGCCACCCGCTGCAGCGCCCGAGCTGGCTGCCCTTCCCGGCGTTCTTCGCCCGCGATCAAGGTGTACACCCGCGCCAGCCCCAGGGCACAGTCCGCCTCCCGGAAGCGCCCGATGACGACCGGCAGCTCGCCGCTGCGGTTCGGGTCGCGCTGGACCTGATCCAGACGCGCCCAGCCAGCGCCCGCCCGGTCGCCCACTGCCAGGAACCGGGTCTCGGCGAGCGCCATCCACCGTGCCCCCGCGGCGAAGTCTCCCGCGGAGTACGCGGCCCGGCCCAGCCAGAACTCAACGTGTGCGCGCAGCCAGCCGTCCTCCGCCTCTGCGGCGAGCTTTCGCGCATCCTGCAGTCGCTCTCGGGCCCGTTCGAGGGCCCCGTCCCGCCGCGCGACGACCCCCTGCCGCCACGCCAGCACCGCGCGGTGCCAGGGCGCGCCCCTGGCCTGGACCCGTTGTGCGAGGCGGTCGGTGATCAGCGTCCAACCTCCACGATCCCGAGGCAGGCTGCTGGCCATCTCCAGCAGGAGCCACGCCCGCACCACCCGCTCCAGCGGCTCGGCCGAGTCCTCGAGCACCTCGCGCAGCACCGTCTCATCGCGGAGCAGATCGCGGTTGAGCACCGCCGCGTGGTTGCCGAGCGAGCCCAGCAGCGCGCGCTCCCGCGGCCCGACGGCGAGGTCTCGGGCACGCTCGTGCAGCCCGCTGCGCTCGGGGAGCCGACGGGCCGCGCGGTGAACCGCGATGTGCAGTGTGAGTGTGGTCCAGGCGCCGACCGCGCGCGTCCGCACGAGACCGCGTACGCGGAGCTGGTCCAGGGCATCGACGACCTCCACCACCGACCGCTCTACGACCCGGGCGACCTCGGGCGCGGTGAACGGCGGGCGCAGGCAGCTGGCGGCCACGAGCACCCGGCGCAGCGCACCGGGCAGGTCGTGCAGGACGGCGTCGATCACGTCATCGAGATCGGCGCCGTCGA
>CALATR010001239.1 GCA_937891875.1 uncultured Pseudomonadota bacterium
ATCCTCGTCGGCATCGAACCAGCCACCGCCGACGCAGCTGAGCGTGTCGTTGCCGGTGGGGAAGCCCGGGTCGATGGTCGCGCGCTGGACCGTCGGCGCCGAGTTGCCGATGGTGACGGACGCGCTGACCGGCTCGCCATCACCCTCGTCGTCGAACGGGGTGACCGTGACCTCCCAGACCTCGCCCTTGCCGGTGAGGTTGGGGGGAAGGACCTGGCCCGTGTAGTCGACCGCGGCGCCGTCCACCGTCCACTCGTATCGGACGCCGACCTCGCCACTGTCGATGTCACTGCGGCTGACGACGGTGCGGATGGGGTCCGTGGTGAGCGGGTCGGTCGGGTAGACCTCCAGCGTCGCCGTGGGAGGCGAGTTCACGATGGTGACCGAGGCCTCGCCCAGCTCGCCCTTCTCGGAGTTGGCGAGCCCGACGGTCCACACCTCCCCCTTGTGGGTCAGCTTCGCCGGCACCATCTCGGCGCCGTCGAGGTCCAGACGGCGTGTGCCGTTCACGGACCAGCGGATCGTGTAGTCGGTCACGCTGCCGGATCCGACGCCGGGCACGAGATCGTCGGCCGTCGTGGGGTTCTCGGGGGAGAGCGACACACCGTCGGGGGGGGCGCCGCCGCACGCAGCGAGCGCGAGCAGGGCGGAGATCGGGAGATGGCGCATGGGGGGCCTCCAGGACCGATCCACGGACGTCCAGCGGTTCCGCGGACACGGTCTCCATCGCGTCCACGATGCAATGAATTCAGGGAAATGTAAAGTCAACGGACCGGCCCGTGGCGGTCTTGCGTCGACCGTCGACCATTCCGCGCCCGAGCGCCTCAGCGACGCGGATCGCGCGGTCTCCCGAGAAAGTCCTTCGCTCCTGTCATCGACTCGTGGGCAAGCGCTCTCCGTCCGTGTCGGAGCTCGTTTCGCAGGGCCTCGGGGAGGGGGAGGGACCACTGCTCCAGCACGCTCGCCCGGTCGCCGCGGAGACAGGTCTGGGGGTGCGCGGCGATGGCCCGCGCGAGCTCCGTGGCGCGGGCGCGGGCCTGACCGGCGGGTACCACCCGGTTGACCAGGCCCATGCGCATGGCCTCGTCGGCGCCGACCTCGCGGCCGGTGAGGATCAGGTCCAGCGCGTGGCTCTGACCGATGAGGCGCGGCAGGCGGATGGTGCCGCCGTCGATGAGCGGCACGCCCCAGCGCCGGCAGAAGACGCCCAGCCTCGCGGTCGTGCTGGCCACGCGCAGATCGCACCAGCAGGCGAGCTCGAGGCCCCCGGCGACCGCGGAGCCCTCGATGGCGGCGAGGATCGGCTTTTCGGTCTGCATCCGGGTCGGGCCGAGAGGACCGTCCCCATCGTCTTCCACCCGGTTGGGTTGGCCGGCAGCGATCTCCCGCAGGTCCGCCCCGGCACAGAAGTGGCCGCCCGCCCCGGTGAGCACCGCGACGGAGGCCGCCTCGTCGGCCTCGAAGGCGCGGACGGCGTCGGCCAGCAGTTCGGCGTGCGCGCGATCGATCGCGTTGCGCCGGTCGGGCCGGTCCAGCACGATCGTGGTCACCGCTCCATCGGTCTCGACGTGGACGGGCATGTCGGAGCCTCCTTCAGCCCGGGGGCGGGTGGCGTCCCGGGCGTGCTCCTCTCTGCTACCGTGGCCGCCCGACTCGTGGAGGACGACAAGAATGGGACTGTTCGGAGACCGGAGGCCCACCGGCAGCGGCCTGCGTGGTCCCGCCGCAGATCTGATCGAGCTGCGCGCAAAGGACGACTCCATCTCGACCGCCCTCTGGTTCAAGGAGGAGCACCTCGACGAGCCCGTGCTCCACGACGGTGTCGAGGCGGTGCTCCCGTTCCTCGAGATGCCGATGACCGGCGGCGTCTGCGAGCTGGTGCACTGGGATGCCCGCGAGGGCGTGTTCGTCTACGCGACGGGGGAGGCCTGGTCGGTCGCGGAGCTCGCGGTCGTGCTCAAGGACCTCGACGAGCTGATGAGCACCCGCGCCGTCGGAGAGCTGCTCCTGCACACGACCAAGCTGCTCGCCGACGCCAGCGAGGCCGGTGACTCCCATGGCGTCCTGTCCCACGGTGCGCTCACTCCCTGGCGACTCTTCCTGAGCCTCGAGGGCAAGCCGCGGCTGGTCGGGCACGGGGTGCTCCAGCCCGAGTTCAGCAGGTTCCACGCCGACGATACCTACCTTCCCTCCTCGCGCTCCCTGCGCTACGCCCCCCCCGAGCGCTTCGAGCGCAAGCCCGAGGACGTGCGCTCCGACGTGTTCTCGCTCGGTCTGATCGCGCTCGAGCTCCTGGTCGGCGAGCCCGCCTACCTGGGCAACGCCGAAGAGGTGCTCGACCAGGCCCAGGTCGGCGCGACCGCCGAGGTCCTCGACGAGGTCGGCGCGGATCTGCCCGACATGCTGGTCGACGTGCTCGCCGGCATGCTCCACCCCGATCCGGCGGAGCGCATGCTCCCGGAGGAGGTGCTCGACGCGCTGGCGGAGGGGGTCGATGGGCTCGCGGGCGAGAGCCTGGGCGAGCTGATGGGTCGCATGGCCGGCGAGGCCCGCATCGCGGATGTGGAGCTGCCCCCGGAAGAAGAGGAGGAGGCCGACGCGCTTCCCGAGGAGGGAGGCACAGCGGGAGACGAGCCCGCCGCCGAGGCCGAGGTGCCGGACGAGGAGCTCGAGCAGGCGGCCCGCGATGCCGAGAGCGCGCTGGCCAACTGCGAGCGCGAGGTCGAGGACGCCCGGGCCCTGTGGGAGGATCTCCCTGCAGATCTGCGCGAGGAGGACGGCGAGGAGTGGACCGCCCTGCTCGACGAGATCAAGGGTCTCATCGGCGAGGGCG
>CALATR010001240.1 GCA_937891875.1 uncultured Pseudomonadota bacterium
AGCAAGGGAGTGGAGGGGCGGTCTCTGGTCAATGGTCTCTAGGGCCCGCTGCGGGCGGGGAAGGCTCTCCGCCAGAACGTGGCTTCCTACGTCCTGACTCGAGGCTCTCGTGACGGGACCCGAGCCCCACGCACTCCGCGTTGGGGACGGCGAAGCTACCTGCCCTACGCGCTCGCCCTGTTGACGGCGTCGCGAGTCAGACAGCGCGAGACGGATCACCGCCGGAGATCGGCAGTGCCACCCGCTCGGAGCGGGCCCCAGAGACCAGCGACCAGAGACCGCCCCTCCACTCCCTCGTCGGAACCCACGCGACGCCGCGCCAGCCCACCGCCCCGCCACTCCCTCGTTGGAAGCCGCGCGACGCCGCGCGCTCACCCGCTGCTCGCCTCCTTCGCGCCCTCCAGGAGCTTGTGCCGCGACTCTGCGATCCCGTACGCCCGCGGGGTCAGCTCGATGACCGTGTGCAGTGGGATCTGCAGGTGGGGGATGCGGTCGGTGGGGACGTCGGCGAAGTAGCCGTAGAGCGCGCGGATGACCGCGTTGTGGCCGATGACCAGCAGGGGGCGGCGCTGGCGCTCCATCTCCAGGATCACAGGATCGAGGCGGCGGATCACGTCCTCGTAGCTCTCGCCGCGGGGGTAGCGGTAGCGCAGCTTGTCCGCCCGGCGCGCCTCCGCCTCCGCCGGCGCCTGCAGGGCGATCCCCGCGTAGGTGAAGCCGTCGTAGATGCCGGCGTCGATCTCCTCCAGGGCCCGCCAGGCGCGGCTTGCACGGCCCACCAGGCGGGCGGTCTGCAGGGTGCGCTCCAGGGTGGATGACCACACGACCAGGTCGTCCGGGGCGCGCTGGTCGACGAAGCGGCGCAGCGCGTGACCGTACTCGCGGCCCAGGGGCGACAGGTCGGGGTTGCCGCCGAGGCGCCCGTCGACGTTGAACGCGCTCTGGCCGTGCCGGGTCAGCCAGATGGGCCGGGAGGTGATGTGCAGGTTCATCAGCAGGGTGACGAGCCGGCTGGGCAGGTAGCCCTGGAGGCGGTTGACCACGATGCGGTTGCCCGCGTCGACGAGCTTGACCCAGCTGGCGTCGTCCTCGTCGATGGTCTCGTACGCCTCTTCGTACATGGCGATCCGGCGCTTGAAGTCGGCCACCGCGTCCTCGGGATCGACGTCGCGGTAGTCCGGCGAGCGCAGCTTGGTCTCGCGGATGTTGTGCTCCAGCACGGCGGGATCGTCGCAGATGGACTCGACGAAGAGCACCCGACACCCGGCAGCCTCGCAGCGCTTGCGGACCCAGGCCCGGCGGGTGCGGGTGGAGTTGGTCGCGTCGTAGATGCCGACCTCGCCCTCGCCGTCGAGCCAGGCGAGCATGTCGGCCAGGGCGGCCTCGGCCATGGCCCGGCGCTGGGCGAGGCCGTCGGGGGTCTGGGGGGCGAAGAAGTCGGCG